>CAXIAD010000004.1:0-98039 GCA_964021645.1 uncultured Cognatishimia sp.
ACCATGGATGGCTGCTGCGGGTGTCGAAGCGGATGAAAATGGTCGGCCATCCAATGGCGCAGGAGCCATGACATATGTAATCGCATTTGTATGCGCGGTAATCGTGGCTGGCATGATGCGCCACGTTCTAAACCTTGCCGGTATTGTTGATCCTGGAAAAGGGCTGATTGCGGGGCTAGGCATCGGCTTGTTTATGGCCACGCCATGGATTGCCACGAATTACTCTTTTGCGGGACGTCCTAAAACACTGATCCTAATTGATGGCGGTTACACGACAATTGGTTGTGCCATTATCGGATTGGTTCTGACGGCATTTTGAATCAGCGAAGGTCCCAGCTCGCACAAGCCAGAACCTTCGCATCCCCACGTGCTCCCTACTCACCACACGTGTATCTGTATTAGGTCCCGGCCATTCTAGCCTGTTAACAACATACATACCTACCTTGCTCCCGTTCAGCAAATGGCAAGTAATTAGAATGGCGGACAATAAAAAAACGCCTCCTTAACCCATGGAGGCGTTTTCAAAATTTCTCGCGTGCCGCTGAATGGGCATTGCACCTAAAAATCAGCCGTAGACTGACTCTTTGCCAAAGTGTTTGGTCAGCATGTAGTAGAATACCGCACGGTATTTATTACGCTCTGAGCGGCCATAGGTTTCGATCACTGAGTTGATCGCATCCATAAGTTCTGGACCATCTGCCAGTCCCAATTTTTTGATCAGAAAGTTGTTTTTGACCGTTTCCAGCTCACTCGCTTGAGAACCGGCAACAGTGGATGCATCAGCATTATAAATCGCAGGTCCGCAGCCGATGGTAACCTTGGTTAGCAAATCCATATCCGGAGTCATGCCGCATTTATTCTGCAGATCATCCGCGTACTGAGCGATCAAATCATCGCGTTTACCCATAATTTCAATCTCCCTCGAGCGGGGTCATCCCCACATTTTTGGTTCTGGCGCTAAGGCCACCCCTTTAACGTAGCGAAATCCTATGCGTCCACAAAGGGAAATTTTCAGGTGTTTCCCCCTTGTCCACTCTCACAGCGTACTTGAGCCTAGAAAATACGCCAAACCAACCTCGTATGAGCGGCCCCAATTCCAGACAAAAGATTGGCCCCAACAAGCGTCGGGGCCAATCTAATACCGTCTCAAAACTTATGATGTGGTAAGAAACTGCGTTAGTATCTGTAATGCTCCGGCTTAAATGGACCCTGCTGACCAACACCAATATAATCGGCTTGTTCTTTGCTTAGTTCCGTCAACTTCACCCCGATACGGGCCAAATGCAAACGCGCCACTTTCTCATCAAGATGCTTGGGAAGAATATAAACATCATTCCCGTAATCATCCCCTTTGGTCCAAAGTTCGATTTGGGCAAGAACCTGATTGGTAAAGCTTGCGGACATCACAAACGATGGGTGCCCAGTCGCATTGCCAAGGTTCAAAAGGCGACCTTCGGACAATAGGATGAGACGGCTGCCAGATGGCATTTCGATCATATCCACCTGTTCTTTGATATTGGTCCATTTATGGTTCTTTAGGCTGGCAACCTGAATTTCATTGTCGAAATGACCAATGTTCCCGACAATCGCCATGTCTTTCATTTCGCGCATATGCTCAATGCGAATGACGTCTTTGTTGCCAGTTGTCGTGACGAACAAGTCAGCAGAGCCAACAACGTCCTCTAGAACAACAACCTCAAAACCATCCATCGCGGCCTGTAGGGCGCAAATTGGATCAACTTCGGTTACTTTAACACGCGCACCAGCTCCACTAAGAGAGGCAGCCGACCCTTTGCCAACGTCACCATAGCCACAAACAACCGCAACTTTGCCAGCCATCATCGTGTCTGTCGCGCGGCGAATCCCATCAACCAAAGATTCTTTGCAGCCATATTTGTTGTCGAATTTCGACTTGGTGACACTGTCATTTACATTGATCGCAGGGAACGGCAGATGACCTGTTTTCACCAATTCATATAGACGGTGAACACCAGTGGTAGTCTCTTCAGACACACCTACGATGGCGTCTCTTTGTTGGGTAAACCAACCGGGACTTGCTGCCAGACGCTTTCTGATTTGCGCAAATAGCGCAATTTCTTCTTCAGAACCGGGTGTCTCGATCAGGTCGGTTTCGCCTGCTTCGACGCGTGCACCGATCAGGATGTACATCGTTGCATCGCCACCATCATCAAGGATCATGTTGCAGGTGCCATCCTCGAACATAAAGATACGGTCCGCATAATCCCAATATTCTTCCAGTGTTTCGCCCTTGATTGCGAAAACCGGCGTACCACCGGCTGCGATTGCAGCTGCGGCATGATCCTGTGTCGAAAAGATATTGCAAGACGCCCAGCGCACATCCGCACCCAGATCAACCAGCGTTTCAATCAGAACTGCGGTTTGGATCGTCATGTGCAATGAACCGGCAATTCTTGCGCCCGTCAGCGGTTTGCTCTCGCCATATTCCTTACGCAATGCCATCAGGCCCGGCATTTCAGTTTCAGCGATGTCTAGCTCTTTACGCCCGAACTCCGCCAGGTTGATGTCTTTAACGATATAATCTGTCGGCATCCGACCGTGCTCCTCACGCATGTGGTTTGTCGCTCAGATAACACTGGATCTCCTTGTGGACAATGGTGGGCGCGTCGGGCGCTCTCAACTTAGTGTCCGCAAATTGCGCTTGTCTAAGTTCAATCGGACAGACACGCGCTTTCCCAACTTGCAGGTTCAGGCAAACTGTACAAATATCACTTTGGAAAAATCGATTGGACTTGTGAATATGACCCGCGCTTGGCAACGCATGCTTTCTGGACGTAGGTTGGATTTGTTGGACCCGACCCCGGTTGACATTGAAATCACCGATATTGCGCATGGGTTGGCTTTTGTTGCGCGTTGGAACGGCCAAACCTCTGGTGAATATGCCTATTCCGTTGCAGAACATTCCCTGCTTGTTGAAACCTTGTTCGGGCGTGTCTCTCCGAAAGCACCCGTAAAGTGGCATCTTGCAGCTCTGCTGCATGATGCACCTGAATACGTCATCGGTGACATGATTTCCCCTGTAAAGGCATCGGTCGGCCCTGGATATGGCGCGTTGGATGATCGCCTGACGTCAGCCATCCATCTGCGATTTGGCCTGCCTGCTGTTCTACCCAAGTCGGTGAAGGCCCAAATCAAACGCGCCGACAAAATCAGCGCATGGATGGAAGCAGTTCAAATCGCGGGCTTTACCGAGACAGAGGCCAACAAATTATTTGGAAAACCAAAAGCAGGTATCATTGACGGCTTGGCAATACACCTCAGGGCCCCAATAGAGACCAGGGTGGCATTCACAACCCGACACGCAGAACTATTATCGCAAATGCCTAGCTAACAAATCGCAGCGTCTTTCTGGATTAGCGCGGTGAACGCTTTGCCAAGATACGTTGCAAGGTACGTCTGTGCATGTTCAAACGGCGCGCCGTTTCACTGACGTTCCGGTCACAAAGTTCATAAACACGCTGGATATGCTCCCACCGGACCCTATCAGCTGACATCGGGTTTTCGGGGGGTAGCGGCAATTCGCCTTCAGACGTGAGCAAGGCGTTCATGATATCCGCGGCATCCGCTGGTTTGGACAGGTAATCAATAGCCCCAATTTTTACCGCAGCAACGGCAGTGGCAATCGCCCCATAACCCGTCAGCACAATAACACGGCTGTCTTCGCGCTTGTTTCTGATCGCTTCCACGACATGCAAGCCATTCCCGTCGCCCAGCCGCAAATCAATTACCGCATATGCAGGTGGGCGGGCAGTTGCGATTGCCCGACCGGCGACAACTGACCCGGCAGTTTCCACGGCAAAGCCTCGTTTTTCCATCGCCTTTGCCAAGCGGCGCAGAAACGGTTCATCGTCATCAACCAGTAACAGAGTGTTGTCCGGACCTATCTCTTGATCATCACTCTCAGCCATTCGCGCGCGCCTTCCGGTATTTTATCCCGTTCATACAAGTCTTATCTTGCCCGCATACAGCGGTCAAACGGCATAAATATTCTACGAGTTATTTATGAAGCACGAAACCCGCTTTGCCATCGCATCTGGCTCAACATCCCGGCGAAAATACTCAACAAACCCATGTTCAGGCAATACCAGATAAGTAAAGGTAGAGTGATCCACGAGGTAATATTCGTCCTCGGCTTCCTGCTTTTTATAATATGTACGGTACGCGCTGGAGGCCGCTTTCACTTGCTGCGCGGATCCTGTCAGGCCAATCATCCGTGGGTGTAGATAATCCGTAAACTCGGCGAGAACCTCGGGTGTGTCACGAGCCGGATCAATGGAAATCATAGCAGGTTGAACCATTATCCCGCGCTGTTCGAGGATTTCAGCAACTTCTGCATTTCGCGCCGTATCCAATGGGCACACATCCGGGCAGAAAGTATAGCCGAAATACAGCAGGGTGGGTTCAGTAATGACATCTTTGTCAGTAACCGTCTCACCCGTTTCACTTACCAATTCAAAAGGACCGCCAATGCTGGATGCGCCTCCCGCAACTTGCCCTTCGCGGCATTGCGCGAATTGCTCTTCGCTATCTCTGGACAAGCCAAGATATGCGATGACTGCTAAAAAAGAGACGGATGCAAACACCGCCACGACTGCAAAGGTGCGAACCATTTTCTCACTCCGTTCAATTTGAACCAGTTGATTGATACCTCCGAGACACCTAACAATTGAACCGTCAGAGACAAGAGGCAAAACAGCGCAATGACGGACATTTCATCTCAGCTTCTGAACCGATCAAACCAACGCAAGTTAATCCGCCTGCGCACAATTATCATGGTCAGGTGGATCGCCATCGCCGGACAGTTGGTGGCCCTACTTGTTGCCCAGCGCCTGTTTGATCTGCGATTGGAGTTGGGATTATGCTATTTTGTGGTTGGCGTTTCGGTCATTGGCAACCTTTTGGCGATGTTTATTTTTCCTGAAAACAAGCGCCTGTCAGAATCTGAAAACCTATCAATGATCTTATTCGATCAACTGCAACTATGTGTGTTGTTGTTTCTTACCGGTGGTCTTCACAACCCGTTTTCCATTCTTGTGGTGGGTCCAGTAATTATTTCAGCCTCGGTATTACGTCTTCGCTCCACAATTATTGTTGCGACAATTACGATCGCGCTGGTGACATTGATGTTTCAATACCACTACCCGTTGCGCACCACGCAAGGCTTCGTGATGCAAGTACCTCTTATATTCTTATATGGAACTTGGTTTGCAACTGTGATTTCGGTTCTGTTTTCGTCTCTATATTCACGTCGAATAGTCTCTGAAATGAACTCCATGTCAGATGCTCTGTCTGCCACGCAAATGGCACTCTCAAGAGAGCAAAAACTGACCGACTTAGGCGGTGTTGTGGCCGCCGCCGCGCACGAGCTTGGCACACCGCTGGCAACCATCAAACTTGCCAGCGCGGAGCTGATGGAGGAGCTAAGCGACCGTTCTGAGCTCTATGAAGATGCCGCACTTATTCGGCAGCAAGCAGAAAGATGCCGGGATATTCTGCAATCCATGGGGCGGGCAGGTAAAGATGATTTACAACTGCGCCACGCACCGCTTAGTGCCGTCATCGAAGAGGCAGCAGAACCCCATTTAAACAGGGGAAAACTTGTCCACATTTTATACGACCAATCTAACAACGAAGACCCAAATATTCCGACCATTCAACGACAGCCCGAGATCATCCATGGTCTCCGAAATCTGATCCAGAATGCGGTCGATTTTGCAGACCATAACATCTGGATTGAATGTTCATGGTCAGCCAATCAAATTTCAGTTCGTATATCTGATGACGGCGGCGGATTTCCTTCGCATCTGTTTGGCAAAATTGGAGATCCCTTTGTGCGAAGGCGGCGCAGTTTGCGAGATAAGGAAAAACGGCCCGGATATAAGGGCATGGGGCTGGGTTTGTTTATCGCAAAGACATTGCTAGAACGCTCTGGCGCAGAGTTGAGTTTCGCGAATGGCGTTCGGCATGGCCATAAAAACACCTCTCAATCAACCAAAACAGGGGCCATCGTCGAAGTTCTTTGGGCGCGCGACAAAATTGGGGCCAAGCCAGGCTCAATGAGTGGCCCCCTTGGTGATAATCCACCTATAATGTGGTGAATTCACGCCACTTAATCACTTGTTAACTGCTTTCTAAAACAATTGGTCCTCTCATATGAGGCGATATACATGGCTGATCTAGGCGTTTGGGGATATGCATTGCTGGCGACGTGCAGCATATTTATTGCATTCCTGTCGATATTATTTGCTGCAAAGTTAGGCGGCGCACCGGTTTTGCCCGTGGCACATTCGCCTAGTGGCAAGCAATTGTCCGCGACATTTTTGTTCGATGGCGATGGTCTTGCAGACACCAACAGCACAAACCTAAAGGATATTTTGGATCCTGACAGTGACGAGGTAACCTGGTCTTCATTTGTCACCGCAATCAGGGCACAAATTCAAGAATTCCCCAACAGCACGCACAGTTTTGTCGATGGTGTCGTGCATCGGTTCGCCTCTAAAGATAGCGCAATCAATGCCTCGCTGGTAAAGCAAGGCCCGCTCACCAAGGTCATTTTATCCAACTGGCCTACAAAATTCCTGCAAGACGGCTCTTCTGCACAAATCAGCAATGACTCAAAAGCCGAACTGGACACCTTAAGGCACGCGATATCTGGCACACCTTACCCTGTGTGGGAGACAAACGACGCTGGTAAAATAAACTGGGCAAACGACGCATATGATTCCCTAGCAACCACACTGCGAAAGCCACCAACCGACGAGGGTCGGCAAACAATTTTCCATTTGCCCGAGCTGCTACCAGCGGAAACAACTTACAGAACGTCAATTGCCGACGAGGAAAAGAATGCCTCCTACTGGTTTGACGTTTCGACCGTTTGCTCTGGTGCCAATCAGATGCATTATGCAACTGACGCAAACGCAGTTGTGAGCGCAGAAATCGCACAGCGAAATTTTGTACAAACACTGACAAAAACCTTTGCTCAACTGTCGATTGGTCTCGCGATTTTTGACCGCAACCGACAGCTCGCATTATTCAACCCTGCCCTCATTGACCTAACCTCTTTGCCAGCGGATTTTTTGTCTGCCCGTCCAAATTTGTCTTCGTTTTTTGATCGGATGCGCGACAATCGAATGATCCCTGAGCCTAAGGATTACCGCTCTTGGCGTGAACAACTTGCGGATCTTGTCGTGGCGGCGTCAAATGGTCGGTATTGCGAAACATGGACATTACCTTCGGGGCTGACTTACCGTGTTACGGGGCGTCCGCATCCCGATGGGGCCGTGGCTTTCTTGTTTGAAGACATCAGCGCCGAAATTTCACTAACCCGGCGGTTCCGCGCCGAACTTGAACTCACACAATCAGTTGTCGATCTGATGCCCGATGCTGTCGTCGTGTTTTCGCCAGTGGGTAATTTAACTTTCTGCAACAAAGCGTACCGCTTGATGTGGGGTGTCGACCCAGAAAGCTCATTCGCGGATATTTCAATCCGGGATTCGCTTCGCCAATGGAAATCACAATGCACAGATTGCAATGAGTGGAGCCGAATTTATGATTCGGTCGTCGACTACGATGCTCGGGTCAACTGGTCCACCTCCGCAACAATGGAGGAATATGGAAGCGTCAAACTTTCCGTTGCTCCGATAAACGGCGATTCGACGATTATCAGCTTTCAACGCACCCCCGCAGCGATACCGCTCCCAATCAAAAGTTCCGCGCTTTGATCGAACGCGCTTGCAGGCAAGGCTGACAGCAGTAAATTCACTGCATGTCATATAATTCCCTTACACTCACGTCGGATTGCCCCGAAGCCACCGAAAAGCTTGCACATCGGCTTGGCCAAGTGGTTGGTGCCGGCGATGTTTTACTGCTTGAGGGGGATATCGGGGCGGGTAAAACTTACTTTGCGCGATCCCTAATTCAATCGCTTCTCATTATTCCCGAAGACATCCCATCACCAACATTCACATTGATCCAGATGTACGAGGCAAATGATTTTGAGATTTGGCATTCAGACTTGTACCGGCTGTCCTCACCTGATGAAATCGTCGAACTTGGTCTGACTGAGGCTTTTCACACAGCTCTTTGTCTCGTGGAGTGGCCAAGCCGCTTAGGCGATCTTGCGCCATGTTCAGCGCTTACGCTGAAATTTGAAACTACGCTCTCCGAGGAATCGCGCCAACTTTGCCTAAGTTGGACGGATGCAAAGTGGGACAAACGCATGAAGGATATTCAAGGTGGCTGACAGAAATCTATTGATCCAGAACTTTGTGAACACCTCAGGTTGGGGAGCTGCCGAGCGTAATTCGATTGCGGGTGATGCCTCCAATCGGCGCTACGATCGCCTTATCCACGAAAATTGTTCTGTTATCCTTATGGATGCGCCACCAGAAAAGGGCGAGGACGTTCGCCCCTTCATAGCGATCGCAAACCACTTGCGTAAACTGGGGTTTTCCGCGCCAGAAATTCTCGAACAAGACGTGGAAAACGGATTCTTGATTTTAGAAGACTTCGGGGACGATCTATTTGCGCGCGTGTTGGGTGCTGATCCCTCACTTTCCAGCCAGCTTTACTCAGCGGCAACAGATGCACTTATCGAGCTGCATCATACCCCTGCCCCGGCCAATTTGGACAGCTATGATCCAACCACAATGAGCGACCTCGCATCGCTAGCATGGCGCTGGTACGCTTGGGGGCTGGATCAACCGGTAGAGCCATATTTAACGGACTTCCAAACTGAGTTCACCAACTGTCTTGAGAAAACCGCAGCTGATGACAGCGTGTTAATTCAACGAGATTATCACGCTGAAAATCTATTGTGGCTGCCAGGGCGAACAGGTGTCGCTCGTGTTGGAATGTTAGATTTTCAATGCGCCACAAAAGGGCATCCAGCTTACGATCTCGTGTCGCTGATGCAAGATGCGCGCAGGGATGTCCCCCCTGAGATCGAAGAAGAAATGATAACCCGCTATCTGACGGCGACAACGATGGCACCGGATGACTTCAGAACCGCATATCATGTGCTGGGGGCACAGCGAAATTTGCGGATTTTGGGCATCTTTGCGCGGCTAACAATGCAGGCCGGAAAATCAAGCTATCTGGAGCTAATTCCCCGCGTGTGGGATCATCTGATGACAGATATCAAGCACCCTGCCCTCGCTGGAGTTGCGGATATGATCCGCACGACCTTACCAGAGCCAACTCCAGAAAACCTGAATACACTGAGAGAAAAATGCGCAACCGTCCCGATGCGATAATGTTATTCACCGCAGGTTTTGGCACCAGAATGGGGGCGTTAACAAAAAACCTGCCAAAACCAATGATCCCCGTCGCCGGACGCCCCCTAGTGGATCACTCTCTGGAGCTTGCGCTAGAAATATCTCCGAAAACCGTTGTCGCAAATGTGCACTACCTACCTGAGGCTTTGATCGACCATCTTGGCCCTCAAGGTGTAATTTTTAGCCATGAGACCGATGAAATACTAGAAACCGGCGGCGGGCTAAAAGCGGCCTTGCCTTTACTTGGGGCGGGCGCGGTTTTTACGGCAAATACAGACGTGATCTGGAAGGGACCAAACCCGTTTTCGCTTTTACTTTCTGCATGGAAACCCGACCAAATGGATGGGCTATTGATGTGCGTCGAACAGGAAAATGCAGTCGGGCACACGGGGAACGGTGATTTCATCATTGATGAAACAGGGCGCATCACGCGCGGCCCGGGTGCGGTTTTTGGCGGCATTCAGATTATCAAAACTGATCTACTGAATACATTTTCCCAATCGTCATTTTCACTAAACCTGGTTTGGAACAAACTATTAGCGAGTGGCTCGCTTTTTGGGCATGTCTATCCCGGAAGCTGGTGTGACGTTGGCAATCCGCAAGGTATTACGTTGGCTGAAACATTGCTTGAGAAACATGATGTTTGAACCTACTGACCAACCTCGCATATTTGGCTTGCCTGCCGGGGTAGATTTCCCCGCAGCCTTAATACAGGGCCTAAAAACGCGCCTTGCAGCAACGCCGCCACACGAAATCGCAAACGTACAGTTGATTGTAAATACGCAGCGCATGGCACGGCGAATAAGCGGCATATTTGACCATGGGCCTGCGGGGTTTCTCCCAAATATCCAGCTTTTGACCCAGCTGGAACAGGCAGAACCAGAGTTCGAAATGCCGCCACATGTGTCTCCCTTGCGGCGGCGGTTTGAGTTGATCCAGCTTATTTCCCAACTTCTCACAAGAGAACCTGATCTTGCATCACGCGCTTCACTCTATGATTTGGCCGACAGTCTTGCGGGTTTGATCGACGAGATGAGCGGCGAAGGCGTCTCACCCGATGTCATTGGAAACTTGGACGTATCAGACCAATCCGGCCATTGGGAACGTGCGCAGAAATTCTTTGGGATCGTTAACCATTTTCTAGATGATGCATCCGCCGCGCCAGATGCCGAAACGCGTCAGCGTTTATTCGTCCAACATTTGGTCGACAAATGGCAGCACACCCCGCCCCAACACCCCGTCATACTGGCGGGGTCCACCGGGTCGCGTGGCACAACGATGTTGCTGATGCGTGCGATATCAAAACTGCCGCAGGGCGCGATCATCCTGCCCGGATATGATTTTGACATGCCCAATGCCGTTTGGACAACATTGTCAGATGCAGGAGCGCTTCAGGGTGGGGACCATCCTCAATTCAGATTTGCACGCGTGAGGAAAGAGTTACGCATCTCTCCTGATGAGATTGCAAAATGGCATGATAGCCCGCCCCCCGTTCCGGCACGTAATCGGTTAATTTCTTTAGCGTTACGCCCAGCGCCCGTGACGGATCAATGGCTGTCCGAGGGCAAACATTTTTCCGATATTGATCAAGCCACAAACCAAATTACCTTGATAGAGGCCGCGTCCGTGCGCGACGAGGCTTTGGCGATCGCAATGCGTCTACGAAAAGCGGCTGAGGAGGGGCAGGTAGCTGCGCTAATCAGCCCCGATCGCATGCTGACAAGACAGGTTAGCGCCGCATTGGATCAATGGGATATCTTGCCAGATGATTCAGCCGGAACGCCGCTTCAACTTACACCTCCAGGTCGGTTTTTGCGCCATGTTGCCGGGCTTTTCCAACATCGGTTGACCGCAGAAGCATTGCTGACCTTGCTAAAGCATCCGCTAACCCATTCAGGCCAAGATCGCGGAGATCATCTGCGCCAAACACGCGAATTAGAACTGCACCTGCGTAAGTGCGGAACAACCTATCCAGAACCAGATTTTTTGCACGCTTGGTCATCCGTCATGAAACAAGACGTCGAAGGATGGGTGAATTGGCTGATTGAGTGTTTCTGTGATCAGCGCCGCGAAGGTGAGCACGATGTGCAGTCCCAGCTGGAGCACCACATTACCCTTGCCGAACGAATTTCTGCTGGTTCGGCGGATCAAATTGGGGGCCTATGGGAAGAGGCCGCAGGCCGCAAAGCCCGCGATGTCGTTGATCAACTGACTGAAAACGCGCCCTATGCGGGCAGCATGTCCACAGCCGATTATGCCGATATCTTTGGTGCCGTGTTATCGCAGGCTGAACTTCGTGATCGTGATGCCCCACATCCAAATATCTTGATTTGGGGCACATTAGAGGCGCGCGTTCAGGGGGCCGATATGGTCATCCTTGGCGGCCTAAACGAAGGTAGCTGGCCAGAATCCCCACAGCCCGATCCGTGGCTCAACCGACAAATGCGAGACAAGGCGGGCCTGTTGTTACCCGAGCGACGCATCGGACTTGCAGCGCATGATTTCCAACTCGCAATCGCGGCAAAGGAGGTTTGGGTGACCCGTTCCAAACGCTCTGACGATGCTGAAACGGTTCCCTCTCGTTGGGTTAACCGCCTGTCAAACCTGCTAGAGGGGCTGCCTAACCAAGGAGGATCACTTGCATTGGCAGCGATGCGGCAACGTGGGGATGCGTGGCTGCAAAAAGTTGCCCTTCTTGAGTCAGTTACCCCGGTTGATCCCGCGATCCGGCCCTCCCCACGGCCACCTTCTGCGATGCGTCCGCACAAATTATCCGTCACGGAAATCAAACGCCTCATCCGCGATCCCTATGCGATCTATGCCCGTCATGTCCTACGATTGCGCCCGCTTGCCCCCCTGATGAAAACACCAGATGCCTTGCTACGCGGCATTGTTGTGCATGAGGTCATTGAGAAATTCGTGCGTGAGGTTTCAAATGACAGGCAGCTATTGACCCAAGATCATCTGCTGGACATCGCCCGCGACGTATTGCGCAAAGATGTCCCATGGCTAACCGCGCGCGCCCTTTGGACAGCGCGTCGTGAGCGCGCCTCAGGGCATTTTCTGGCGGGTGAGGCCATGCGCCAAAATCGGGCACGCCCCGTTGCGCACGAACGTGGTGGAGAGGTCACAATCCCTGATCTTGATTTCAAACTCACCGCCAAGGCAGACCGTATTGACCGGGATGCCGACGGCCATTTGCATCTGTATGACTATAAAACCGGCACCCCGCCCAGCCCAACAGAACAATCCCATTTTGATAAACAACTCCTCCTTGAGGCCGCGATGGCCGAACGCGGGGGATTTAAAGACATCGCCCCCGCACATGTTGTTGAGGCCATTTACCTTGGATTGGCCAACAACCCCAAAGACAGCAGTGCCCCGCTCGCAGAAACTCCGGCAGACCAAGTGTGGGAAGATTTCAAAACATTGATCGGGCGATATCTGGACGACGATCAGGGCTTCACCGCCCGGCGAGCATTACGCAAAGACACGGACATCAGCGACTATGACCAGCTCTCTCGCTTCGGCGAATGGGACGTGACGGATGAACCAGTTTCGGAGACATTGACATGATCGTCAGAGATGATGCCACCGAAAGCCAAGTCAGAGCGGCGCGCCCTAATATGTCAACGTGTGTGTCGGCCAATGCGGGGTCTGGCAAGACACGGGTTTTGACCGACCGCGTTGCCCGGCTTTTGTTGGCCGAGGTGCAGCCCCAGCATATTTTGTGCCTGACCTATACCAAAGCCGCCGCCAGCGAGATGCAAAACCGCCTGTTTAAACGGCTGGGACATTGGGCCATGGCCGAAGACACCCAATTGGCCAAGGAACTGGTCGAACTTGGGTATGAGGGAGAGATTGAGTCAGATACCCTCAAGCGCGCGCGCACATTGTTTGCCCGCGCGATTGAGACGCCGGGTGGGCTGAAAATTCAAACCATTCATTCGTTCTGCGCGTCTCTGTTACGCCGCTTTCCGTTAGAGGCAGGGGTTTCGCCCCTGTTCAAAGAGATGGAAGACCGCGCCGCAACATTACTGCGCGAAGACATCGTAGAGGACATGGCCGGTGGCCCCGATGGGCATATTGTTGATGAATTGGCGCGTAATTTCACAGGCGAAGGGTTTGAGAAACTAACCTCAGAAATCGTCAGGTCTCGCACAGCCTTTGGCGAGACCAAGACCTTTGAACAGATCGCCACCTTTCTTGATCTGCCCGCCGATATGACACGCAGCAAACTCCGCAAGTTGGTGTTCCTTGGGAATGAGGCGCAAACGCTGGAAAGCTTGATCATCGCCCTAAAATCAGGGAGCACAAACGATCAAAAGGCCGCGGTGAAGCTTGCAGAAATCACAGAGCCCAGCATTGAACATCTGCCGCTGCTTGAAAGCATCTTTCTAACTGGCAAGGGCGCAAAAGAACCTTTCACCGCCAAATTAGGCGGCTTTCCAACCAAGAAAGTTCAGGCGGCATTTGAGGATTTGATGCCCGCCGTTGAAAGCCTGATGCTGCGCATAGAAGACGCGCGTCAACATCGTCTTGGGCTAGAGGCCGCGCACCGTGCGATGGCCCTGCATGCCTTCGCCTATGCGTTTTTGAAACGATATGAAAACCGCAAACAGGCCCTCGGCTGGCTGGATTTTGACGACTTGATCATGCGAGCGCGGGCGTTGCTTAGTGATCGGGCTGTGGCCGAGTGGGTTCTCTACCGCCTGGATGGCGGCATTGATCACATTCTCGTCGACGAGGCCCAAGACACCAGCCCTGTGCAATGGCAGGTTATCGAACGCCTGGCGCAGGAATTCACCTCAGGCAGTGGCGCACGCGGTGATATTGAGCGGACGATTTTTGTCGTAGGTGACAAAAAACAATCCATCTACAGCTTTCAGGGCGCGGACCCGGCCGAGTTTGACCGCATGCGAAACGAATTTGACGCCCGCCTTGAGGCCTCAGGAAGGCCGCTTCAGTCACGTGATCTGGAATATTCATTTCGATCATCCGATGCCATTTTGCGGCTCGTCGACACGTGTTTTGAACATAAGGCCGCGGCTGGATTTACACAGGAATTAAAACACCGCGCCTTTAACGCAGACCTGCCTGGGCGCGTCGATCTTTGGCCTGCTATCGAACAATCAGGCAGCCCCGAAGAAGGTGATTGGTTTGATCCGGTCGATCGGGTTGGCGAAACTCATCATAGTGTCGTCCTTGCAAAACGTATTGCACGCGAAATTAAACGTATGATTACAGACAACTATACGATTGCGGATCAAAAGGGCGATGATGGTATCTATGGGCAGCGCAACGTGCGCGCCGGAGATTTTCTCATTCTCGTACAGCGCAGATCTGATTTGTTTCATGAAATCATTCGCGCGTGCAAAGCTGAGGGCCTGCCGATAGCGGGTGCCGACCGACTTAAGGTGGGTGCCGAAATGGCAGTGCGCGATCTAGAAGCACTTTTATCGTTCCTTTCAACGCCGGAAGACAGCCTGTCGCTTGCTGTTACCCTGCGCTCCCCCCTGTTTGGTTGGACCGAACAAGAGATTTACGACCTGTCGCACAAACGCAGTACCCTGCTGCTTTGGCAGGCGCTGCGTGATCGACGGGAGGAATTCCCCCAAACGATGGCCATCCTGTCTGACCTCATGGGGAAAACCGATTTTCTACGCCCTTATGACCTGATTGAACGGATATTGACGCGCCACGCGGGGCGCAAAAATCTGCTCGCTCGCCTAGGAAGCGAAGCCGAAGATGGGATCAATGCGTTGCTGTCTCAGGCCCTGTCATATGAGCGCAATTCCGTTCCAAGCTTGACGGGGTTCCTTGTCTGGATGTCCGCGGATGAGTTGGAAATCAAACGACAAATGGACAGTGCGGGAGATCGCATACGTGTCATGACGGTTCATGGCTCCAAAGGGTTAGAGGCGCCGATTGTGATCATGCCCGATACTGGGCACCGCGTGGTTCAAATTCGGGATCAGGTGCTTGCCAGTGATGAGGTGGCTGTGTGGAATGCGGCCTCTGAACTGTCACCAATCGCCATCGCACAAATGCGCGAAAAGATCATTGAGGATCAAAAGGCCGAGCGCCTGCGCCTATTGTATGTTGCCATGACACGAGCGGAAAAATGGCTGATTGTTGCGGCAGCGGGGAACCTCGGCAAGGATGGGGAAAGCTGGTATCATATTGTCGAAAACGGCCTAAAACGCGTAGGCGGTGTTGAGCATCAGTTTGCGGGCGGTACTGGCCTTCGGTATTCTCATGGCAATTGGGATGGGCCCTTGGTGGATGCCGCCACAAGCGAAGCTCCCCAAATACCTGATTTGCCTGCCTATTACTTGCATTCAGCACCTGCGCCAGCGTCCAAACCAGAAATCATTAGCCCATCTGATCTGGGAGGGGCAAAGGCGCTGTCTGGCGATACGGGGTTGGAAGAAGAGGCCGCCAAGGCGAGAGGGCGCATTATCCACCTGCTGCTTGAAACCCTGCCCAGTTTCCCTCGAGATACTTGGCTGGATAAGGCCACAATTTTGATCGAAGCAAGCGGCGAGGACGACGCCTCCGATTATAATGATGCGATAAGCGAGGCGGTTAATGTGCTCTCGCAACCCGAATTATCCGAGGTTTTTGCCCCGTCAACATTGGCCGAAATCTCGCTGACAGCAGAGCTCCAGGGGAGCCGCATTCACGGCACAATTGATCGCCTTATTGTTGATGACAGTGACGTTCTGATTGTTGATTTCAAATCAAACGCCGTGGTGCCAAACACAGCCATGGCCACGCCCAGCGGGCTGTTGCGGCAGATGGGGGCCTATGCGCATGCGCTGAAACAAATCTATCCCCATCACAACATCCAAACCGCGATTTTGTGGACACGCACGGCAAAATTGATGGTTTTGCCACAAGATATTGTGACCAAAGCGCTAGAAGAGATTGCCATTGCTTGACGACGTGGCCCGGCATACCTAGGTTCAGTCAAACCAATTCCATTCAGGAGAATACTCATGGCAACCGTCGCTGTCACCGATGCCACATTCGAAGCCGAAGTCAAAAACTCAGATATCCCCGTTGTGGTCGATTTCTGGGCTGAATGGTGTGGGCCTTGCAAACAGATCGGCCCTTCATTGGAAGAGCTTTCTGCCGAAATGGATGGCAAGATTAAAGTTGTCAAAGTCGATGTAGACAGCAACCCGAACTCTGCCGCCGCAATGGGCGTGCGTGGCATTCCTGCCTTGTTCATCTTTAAAGATGGCGCCGTGGTATCAAACCGCGCGGGTGCTGCACCCAAAGCTGCCTTGAAAAGCTGGATCGAAGAGTCTCTCTGAGACGCTGAGGAGGTTTCGCCGCGAAACCCCGAGGATCACAAATTATAGTTATGAAAAGGGTGCCTAAGTCAGGTGCCCTTTTCTATTGGCCACCCCAGATGTTTGAGGCGTGCTGAGATTTTGTCCTCCGCTTCGGGGCGCCCTGCATTGATCGACATTTTTTGCAAAAACCACCACATGAAACCAGCATAATCGGGGGAGGCGGTCGCCGCGCTTTCAAATGCGCCCTGGATGCCCAGTTTGCTGACCGGATACGCGATGTGATGAAAATCAATCTGCCCGAATAAAACCACCGGTTTCCTAAAGAAATTAGCCGAAAACCCCACGCTAGAATTCTGCGTCACCACAAAATCACAGGTCCGTAGCAGGGTTGCCATATCCCCTGTGCCAAGCTGAAACATCGGGTTCTCCTTGGCGATCTCCTGCAATATCGCATGATCAGAGGGGGAATAGATTTCGCCGGGATGCAAGGTCGCAACCACGGGGCGCGATCCAGAATTCGCAAGTGTTTTCCTAATCATATCTACGGGGCTACAGGTTTGAAACGAGCGATGCTCCTGTAGGCGCCCCTGTAGAGGCAGATAGATAAACCCGGATTTTGAGACGGTTTGCGCCTGCGTATCGAACAATCTCTTTTGCCAGAAAGCAAAGAATCTATCCGCCTCTTTGCGGGGGGGTTCGGATGCCGGGAACTCGGTGCGGGCGACCTCCCACTCCCAACGCTTATTGGTGGTTTCGATCTGCCAAAATGGATAGTGATAGGCGCGCCGCAGGGTTACGGACCGGCCCGCATAGGGTTCTTGCATGTGGAAAATCGAGTATTCAGACCCTTGCGAACGGGCGCTGGCTTCATCCGCGTAAGAGACAGAGAAGCCCTTGTGTTCAAGAACCTGCGCGATCTTGCCAATGAAATTATGCGTACCAGCCTCGGCGCTTTGGCGTAGACCATCGGGCAGATAGAAAATGGCGTGATGTGGATCTGACATGAGGCGACGCTACGCGCGTGCTGGACCTACGACAAGGGGCGACTGGCGTCTTTTCATTCGCCGCATTTTCGCGCAAACATTGGGTGAAACCAGCGGATCAAAGAAATGCTGCGGAGGTTTCGCGGCGAAACCTATGCGCTGGGTTTTGATGAACGCTTAGGAGGGTGGAATGGCCAAAACACGTGTACTTACGGAATTCGGCATGGGCACGTCATTACGCCGAGAGGATTATACCGAAGCGGCCAAACGCGCGATAAAAGATGCGCTGTGGCACAATTCGGTCAATATGGCGGAACTATTTGATTTTCCAAAAGAATCCATGATCATCGACGCACAAATCGGGGTGCAATCACCGGAATCTGTGGATATGGAATCGCTGCTGGCGATCTTTCCCTATGGAAAACCCACCATTACCGTGGTGCGGGGCGGTCTGGATATCGACAAACCCCATACCCAAGGATGCACCGTTATTGCGAATGCCGCCGTGATGGTTTCGTTTGATATGGAGGCCGCAGAATGACCGAAAAACGTATCATTCTAGAGATGGGCACAGGCAACGATCTGTATGGTCTTGATTACACCAAAGCAGCAAGACGGGCGGTGCAGGACGCATTGCATCATTCCTCCATTACGCTGTTTTCCAAGCTGGGAATTGCGCATACGGAAATGCGGGTTCAGGTCACAATTGGCGTGCAGCGGCCAGAGGATGTGGATTGCGAGCTGGTGGCGTCTGATTTGCCGCGGGGTCGTGCCGAGGTGCGTGCTGTATTTGGCGGAATGGATGTCGAGGATAGCGAAACGGGTGAACGCAATGTCATCGCAACAGCCGCGATTGAGGCCTATTTGCCTGATCTAAAAGGAAAATACAGACTGTCAGAATGAAAAAAGCCGCCCCAAAAGGAGCGGCTAGTCTATTTGAGATCCGAGGGAGGGCGGATCACAAACTGATTAGAAATCTGCGCGTGTCAAACCGATGTCGGTCAACTGTGCGTCTGAAAGCTGCGACAAAGCGTTGCGTGTCAGACGTGCGGCATTCCATTCAGCAATCGCGCCGAATGAAGATTGAATTGCGTTTACCATGCGGAGAGTTGCGACTGCTCCGAAGGGCGCGTTCACAGCGAATGTTTGAGTCGTCATTGTACACTTCCTTGTTTCATCAGCCGACCCAGCGTCGGTTGTTGGCCCCGTTTAGACCTAGCTGCTGAGTCTCACAATTGCCGTTTCGACAGCCCCGGTTTGCAGTGAGTGCATAGCACGTTACCCAAAACCACTCAGGAACCCATATTTCTAAGGAGTCGTTGCGAAAGCGGGGCTGCACGTTGCGTTAACCGGGCAAATTCGCGGCGGCGACTCGGTTGCTTGGCCCGTTTGCAGAATAATTTTGCGTAGATGCTGTGTGCGCCCGATGGGTTAACCACAAAGTGCGGTCGGTTTATTTTTGGCGAAACTGACGAAATGCCACTTTCACGCTCTGAAATGTACATTTCAGGCATTATGGTGGATTTTGTGGTTAACGGGCTGGGTTTGGGGCGTGAATTTATGTGCCCTCACAGAGCGGGGCAGTTGCACGCCGCGCATCCGCGTCCCATATACGATGCAGACTACGGAGGCACACATGGCAGATACTCAATTCCCCGGCTGGCACGGCACCACAATCATCGGCGTCAAGAAAGACGGCGTTGTCGTTATCGCGGGGGACGGTCAGGTCAGCCTTGGCCAAACCGTGATCAAAGGCACAGCGCGCAAAGTGCGCCGCCTCTCGCCCGGCGGGTATGATGTGGTGGCAGGATTTGCCGGATCAACGGCAGATGCATTTACCCTATTGGAACGATTGGAAGCCAAGCTAGAGGCGACACCCGGACAATTGGCGCGGGCCTCGGTTGAATTGGCGAAAGACTGGCGGACAGATAAATATCTGCAAAAGCTGGAGGCGATGCTGATTGTCAGTGATGGCAAGGATATTTTCGTGATTACCGGCGCGGGCGATGTTCTGGAACCAGAGCACGATGTGGCGGCGATTGGATCAGGCGGCAATTTCGCATTGGCCGCAGCGCGCGCCATGATGGATACAGACAAAACCGCCGAACAGATTGCACGGGATGCGATGGCAATTGCCGCCGATATTTGTGTCTATACCAACGGCAAGCTGACGGTAGAAACGATTAAGGCGCTTCAAGATTAACTTGAGGCACAAGTTGATTTTGAAACGCTTTAAGGGCTGACTGCATTTGCAACCAGCCCCGTAAGGGTTCCGTGAGAGGGCCCTTGGGTCGTTATTTAATGCTGGCAACACCCAGCGGAACACCGGCGACGTCACACCAGATGTATACTTCGTTATACTTGGTGTGATCCCAAGGTGCCGGAATGGCGTAGCGTTGTTTACCTGTCAGGCTAAGAAGCGCGCCCAATTTGCTGTCAGGATCATAGGTGCCATCAGCACCAAATGCGACGCGGGGATCAGGACCACCATCAAGCGAGAAGTCATCGCCCAATTCGACGAAATAGCGTCCGTCTTCTTTGATAATTTTAACTTGGCCGCTGGTTACGTGGTTGCTTTGACCGCGGAATGTGCCGGTCACACTGCCTGCTGTCGCTGAAATTGCGGTGAGGCCTAGGGTTGCAACTGCACCCAGTGCTGCGGTGGCGCCCAAAATGGCACGACGATTAATCATTGGTTTTCCTCCATACGTGGCAATAGTGCCGCTTGATGGACTTAGGTGTCGTGCGGGGCTTTGAAACCACCTGTAACGGTTTGCTGATCCAGCGTGAAAATGCCGTGGGCGCTTGTGTTTTTCGGCTGCGTGCTTAGGTTCCGGCAAGAGCATCTACTGGAGTAGCGTTTATGACCGATCTGACCCCACGCGAAATTGTGTCCGAACTGGATCGTTTCATCATTGGCCAAAATGATGCCAAGCGGGCTGTGGCGGTTGCGCTGCGGAATCGGTGGCGGCGTAAGCAGTTGGGCGATGATCTGCGCGAAGAGGTTTATCCCAAGAATATTCTGATGATCGGCCCCACTGGTGTTGGGAAAACGGAAATCTCGCGTCGGTTGGCGAAGCTGGCCAAGGCACCGTTTCTAAAGGTGGAGGCGACGAAGTTTACCGAGGTCGGTTATGTCGGGCGTGATGTAGAGCAGATTATACGCGATCTCGTCGATACAGCGATTTTGCAGACACGCGAGGCGATGCGCGAAGAGGTCAAGGCCAATGCCCATCATGCCGCCGAAGAACGTGTGATCAGTGCGATTGCCGGTGAGGATGCGCGCGAAGGCACGCGGGATCTGTTCCGCAAAAAGCTGAAATCGGGCGAGTTGGATGACACCGAGATCGAGATCGAGGTTGCGGATACGGGTGGTTCTGCACCGATGTTTGATATTCCCGGACAACCGGGAGGGCAGATGGGTATGATGAACCTTGGCGATCTATTTGGCAAAGCGATGGGCGGGCGGACAACCAAGCGCAAGATGAAGGTTTCCGAAAGCTATGATGTGCTGATTTCCGAGGAGGCCGATAAGCTGCTGGATGACGAAAGCGTCACGCGGGCGGCGCTTGAGGCGGTGGAGCAGAATGGTATCGTGTTTCTGGATGAGATCGACAAGGTTTGCGCGCGCGCTGATGCGCGGGGGGCGGATGTCAGCCGCGAAGGCGTGCAGCGTGATTTGCTGCCGCTGATTGAGGGCACAACCGTCAGCACCAAACATGGGCCGGTGAAAACCGACCATATCCTGTTTATCGCCTCGGGCGCGTTTCATATTGCCAAACCGTCCGACCTGTTACCCGAACTGCAAGGACGATTGCCTATTCGAGTCGAGTTGCGCGCGCTGACCGAAGAGGATTTTGTGCGCATCCTTACGGAAACTGACAATGCGCTGACCCGGCAATATACCGCCCTAATGGCGACCGAAGAAGTGACCGTTAGCTTTACCCCCGACGGGATTGCGGCGCTGGCGAAAATTGCTGCGGACGTGAACCAAGCGGTTGAGAATATCGGCGCGCGACGGCTGTATACAGTTTTGGAGCGGGTCTTTGAGGAGCTGTCCTTTACCGCGCCGGATCGCGGGGGCGAGGGGGTCGTTGTCGATGCCGGTTTTGTTGATAAAAACCTTGGTGAATTGACGAAATCAACGGATGTCAGCCGATACGTTCTGTAGATTTTGCTGGTTCGCTAACAGGAACGTGGGCATAGTCCGTTCAAGGTGGAGGACCTGCGCGTGCGACTGCTGTTATCGTTCCTAATTCTAAGCACCGTTGCGGCCTGTATTGATCGCAACGCGACGCATGTTATCGAAGAGGCCGCGGGCGTGGGAGACACGCGCGGCATATATGTCGCCACCAACCGCAAGTTGAATGACAATGGTCGCCTAAAGGGGGATCGTGGCAAAAAGTTGCTGTTTGAGGAAGTGCTGGTTTCCATACCGCCATCTCATAAAACCGGTGAGCTGACTGCAAACCAAGTAGACCCTGTTGCGGCTGAATCCTTTGTTTTTGCCAAAAGACGGCCCATTGACGACGAGGCGCAGTTTCTGGCCGACATTCAACGTGATCTGCGTGTGCTGCCAAAGGCGGACCGCCAGCTAACGCTATTTGTTCACGGCTATAACAACAGTTATCCCGAAAGCATTTTTCGCGCTGCGCAACTGTCACATGATCTGATTATACCCGGCATTACGTTGGCGTTTTCCTGGCCAAGCCGCGCACGGTTTTTGAACTATTTATATGACCACGATAGCGCGCTGTATTCACGGGACGAGCTGGTTGATGTGCTGAAGATCATGGCCAACAGCGGCGCCACGAGGATCAATTTGGTTGGACATTCGATGGGTGCGTTTTTGCTAATGGAGGCGTTGCAACAAATTGAACATCGTGAGCCGGGTTTCACGGCCAAACGGCTGGGAGGTGTGTTCCTAATCTCGCCTGATATTGATCTGGGAGTGTTCAAGAAACAAATCGCGCATTTTGATCCATTGCCGGTGCCGTTTGGGATTGTTGTGTCCCGCAAGGACGCGGCACTTCGGGTGTCTGAGGTGATCAATGGGCCGTCGCGACGTCTGGGACGACACCTGAATCCAGAGGGGCTTGATCAATATTCATTGGCAATACTGGATGTCAGCAACTTTGCCACGGGCAGGGACGGTAATCATTTCACGTTTGGGAATTCATCAAATCTGATCAGTATTTTCCAGCGGCGGGAAGCTGTTGAAAGCATCTTATTCCCACGGGATGCGCCCGAATTGTCGGGGCCGCAAGAATATGAAGTTCTGGGGGCAACTGTGGTGCAGACGCAGCGTGCGCGGCTTTTGACGTTTAGCGTGCAACCGAATGACGGCAGATGAACGCATTGCTTGAATATCTGCGCGAGAATGTGCGGTGGCTGTCTGCCGGAGTTGTGTTGACGTTTTTATCCAGCTTTGGTCAGACGTTTTTCATCTCATTATTCGCTGGGGAAATCAGAGGTGAGTTTGGCCTGTCTCATGGTGAGTGGGGCGGGATTTATGCGCTTGGCACAACGACATCCGCTGTGGCGATGGTGTGGGCTGGTGCGCTAACGGACCGATTGCGCGTACGTGCGCTGGGGGCTGGGGTGCTGGTTATGCTGACAGGGGCCTGTTTTCTGATGGCCGCAAATAGCACGGTGTGGATTTTACCCGTGGTGATATTCGCGTTGCGGTTTTCCGGACAAGGCATGATGAGCCATCTTGCTGTTGTGGCAATGGCGCGGTGGTTTGTGGCGACGCGGGGCAGGGCATTGGCGATTGTCGGGCTGGGCTTTTCCGTGGGTGAGGCAATGTTGCCGCTGCTGGTTGTCGCGTTGATGACGGTGATTGAATGGCGGCTGATCTGGGTCGGTGCCGGGTTGATTGCGATCTGCGGTTTGCCCCTATTGCTAAAGCTGTTGGCACAGGAACGCACACCTCAAGCCATGTCCAAAAGCGGGCAGGCCGAGGGGATGGAGCATCGGCACTGGACCAGAAAACAAGCCCTGCGACATTGGTTGTTTTGGTTCATGGTGCCTGCCTTGTTGGGCCCGGCGGCATTTTCAACGGCGTTCTTTTTCAATCAGGTCCATTTTGCAGAGATCAAGGGCTGGCATCATCTGGAATTGGTGGCGTTGTTTCCGTTTTTCTCATTGGTGGCAGTGGGTGCGATGATTGTTTTTGGCGGGGCCTTGGATAGGTTGGGCACCGGACGGTTGATGCCGTGGTATCAGGTGCCGATGATCGCGGCCTTTATCTTTTTCTCACAAGCGAGCACGCCAGCCGGAGCGTTTCTTGGTCTGTTTATGATGGGGGTGTCCGCGGGGGCGAACGCAACCTTGGTGCCCGCCTTTTGGGCAGAGTATTACGGCACCCGCAATATCGGCTCTATTAAGGCGGCGGCGGCGGCGATCATGGTTCTGGGATCAGCGATCGGGCCGGGTGTGACCGGGGTATTCATCGACCTTGGGGTGAGTTTGGACACGCAGTATTTGGGCGTTGCGGTGTATTTCGCGATTGCCAGCGCATTGGTTTATGTCGGAATTTCGCGGGCGATGCCATTGCTGCCAGCGCGGGGCGTTACACCCGTCTAAGATAGACGTAAAAGGCGCCGCTGCCGCCATGTTTCAAATGCGCCTCGGCCACCTGAAGGATCACGCCGGATAGGGGGGATGTTTGCATCCAGTGGGGCACTTGGTGGCGCAGAACGCCACGTCGCACGGGGATCGGCCCGTCGTTTTGCGAGGTTTTACCCTTGCCCGTGATCACCAGCACGAGGCGTTTGCGATCAGCGTGGGCGCGCATGATAAAACGAACCAAGGCCGGGTGTGCCTGATCCAGGGTCATGCCGTGCAGGTCGATTTTGCCCTCGGGCAGAAGTTTGCCGCGTTTGAGTTTTTGGAATGCCTTGTTGTCCATGTTCAACGGGGCGGCTGACAGGCGCTCTGTGAGATTTGGCAGCACGTCATGCGTCGGCCCTTTGGCAGGTGCTTTGGCGCCGATTTTGAATTGCTGAAGGCGCGGCTGCTGAACCACAACGGGTTTTGGTTGGGTCAGAAAGGCAACCGGAGTGGTGCGTTCAGGGTGCAAGCGCTCTGCTGTTTGGGAGATTTTGTGCCAAAGCTCTATCTCATCAGGGCTAAGCTTGCGGCGGCTCACAGCACGGCCTCGGGTATCATCGCAAAGGCGCGCTGAATGGGTAGCAAAACAATCATGCGCCCGGGATCTTTGAGTTTGCCTGCGGCGCGACCCGCTGCATCCCCCGTGCCAAAGAAAATATCGGCGCGCTGCGCACCTTTGATGGCGGAGCCTGTATCTTGGGCGATCATCAAGCGGTGCAGGGGGTTTTTCCCGGCCTTTTCCAGCCAAACAGGCGCACCGAGCGGGGTAAAGGCCGGATCAACCGCAACGCTGCGCATGGTGGTAATGGAGCGATTCATCGCGCCAAGCGGCCCTTTGTGGGCGGGAACGCGGCTGACTTCGCGGAAGAACACGTAAGATCCGTTGTGGCGCAGCAATTCTGAACCATCGACGGGATTGCGCCGCACCCAGTTTTTGATGACCTGCGCGCTAACCTGATGAGGGCGATAGATGCCACGCCGCACCATTTCACTGCCGACTGAACGGTAATTATGCCCGTTGGACCCGCCATAGCCGACGCGGATATAACTGCCATCAGGCAGTTGGATGCGCCCGGAGCCCTGAATTTGCAGGAAAAATAACTCTACCGGATCATCGACCCAAGCAATTTCAAGCCCGCGGCCTGTCATGATGCCTGTGGTTTCGATCGCTCTGCGGCTGACCCATACCTTGGCACGGCGGGCCTCGCGGGGCATTTTGTAAACAGGGTAGCGAAAACGCGATGTTTGGGTGCGTGAACCTGTCAGCTCCGGCTCAAAATAACCAGTAAACAGAGGGTTGGCGCCGTCTTCGATCAAGATCGGTTTGAAGAGCAGTTCAAAAAACGCCTTGGGGTTTTTAATGTCGCCAGCCGCCGCACAGATCGCCCCCCAATCCTGCCCCTTGAGATCGGGACAGGTATCGCGAAACACCCGCAGAGCGGCGGCGTGGTCATCTGCCTCCCACCCATCAAGGTCGGAGAAATTCAGAATGGAATAGGTGGTTTCGGACGACACCTCAGAGCCAAGCATAAGCAGCCCCGCGCAAATGGTCGCCCAAACCTTTCGGATCATTCGCCCGTCGCGACAAGCTGCCAGTTGGGATCATCTGACCCCATTTGACGCGCAAACGACCAGATATCTTTCTGACGTTTGATATGGCCATCGCTGCCCTCGACAATTTCACCAGCACGATCCCGCACGACATAGGTGAATTCACCCACGAATTTCACGGTCAGCTCACCCTCACGAGAGGTGCTATCGAATGTGGCCTCGTGCAACGACAATTCACGCACACCAACAAACTCCGCCTCGACGGTCAGGCCTTGCTCTTCGCGGGCACTCACAACCCCGGCAAAGGCGTCATAAACATCAGGGGCCAAGAAAGATTTGATGCCCGAAAGATCACCTTTTTCAAAGCCCATCAGGATCATTTCATAGGCACCGCGCGCGCCTTGAAGAAAGTCACTGACGCCAAAGGAGGGATCGGCTGCTTTCATTGCAATCAACGCCTTGGCGCTGGTGCTGTGTTCATCAACGTGATCGGTGATGTCGCGATCTGGGCCACCCTCGATCACCTCAAGGTCGGGGCCTTTTCTGGCAGATGGCATGGCCTCACGCGGGCGCTCGTGGCCTTCGCGTGTGCCCAAGACATTCTTTAGGCGCAGAATCAAAAATACGGCAATGCCGGCAAGCACCAAAAGCTGTAGGATGGGCGAATTCATATGGACCTCGAGTTCGGAGAAATAAAGACGGGCATGGAAACAAGCGTGTACCGCACTTATGTATGTTACAGGCGGGATCAAGTCTACCACTGCCCGCATCTATCAGGAGTTATTGCATATGTGGCTGTTTGTCGCCTTTTTGTCTGTCCCGTTGATCGAAATTGCCCTGTTTATTCAGGTCGGGGGATTTATCGGGTTATGGCCAACATTGGCTATTGTGGTGTTGACCGCATTTCTGGGCACATGGTTGGTGCGCAACCAAGGTGCCTTGGCGATGGGTAATTTGCGCAAATCATTTGCTGAATTGAATGATCCGACGGAACCCTTGGCACATGGGGCAATGATTTTGGTGGCAGGGGCGCTGTTATTGACGCCCGGTTTTTTCACCGATGCCATGGGGTTTGCCCTGTTGATGCCGCCGGTTCGCGTGGCGCTGTTGAGGTATCTGAAATCAAAGGTCCGCGTGCAAAGTTTCAACATGGGCGGCGCACCTGAACAACACCGGGAGCCGCGCAATGGCGGGCATCCTGATGTGATTGATGGTGATTTCGTCGAAGTTGACCCAGCAAAACGCCCAACGCATGGCTCTTCGGGCTGGACCAAGCATTGAGGCCGATGCGCGTTGCTGATAAGGCTGCGCGCAAAGATTTACCAATCGGAGAATTTCAATGGCCCAAGCCGACAACGGAGCAGCACCAGCCGCACCAGAAATCAAGATGAATGTTCTGGCGCAATTCGTGCGCGACATGTCCTTTGAGAACATTTTGGCGCAAAAAGGCGCGCAAGGCGAAGTGCAGCCAAACGTACAGGTTCAGGTGAACCTAGATGCGAAAAAGCGCAGCGTTGAGCACCAGTATGAGGTGGTTATCAAGCTGGTCGTCAATTCCACGGTACAGGGCACAAACGACCCGATGTTCCTGTTGGAAATTGAATATGCTGGCGTTTTCCATGTCGAAGGTGTGCCAGAAGATCAAATGCACCCGTTCCTATTGATCGAATGCCCGCGGATGTTGTTCCCGTTCTTGCGCCGCATCGTTTCAGATGTAACGCGTGATGGCGGTTTCCCAGCGTTGAACCTGGAAAACATTGATTTCATGAAGCTTTATCGCCAAGAAGTCGCCCGCCGTCAGTCTGAGACAGCGCCAAAAGCCGACGCATAAAACATAGGGCGCGCGCGTGCTGGGAATGGCATGCGCGCATTTTATCCGGTTAGCCCAGTTTTTTCCAAAGCGCCTCTTCGCCCATCTTGTCGATATAGGCCTCGTGCGCCTGCTGTTCCTCGGATGTGATACGCGAAGGTAACGGGGCAGGTCGCGCCGTTGGGCGCCATTCATCGGATGTGTGGTCGGTTCCGCCAGATTGCCCGGCGGCAGACAATACCAGATCAGGTTGACGCCCGCCAATCAGCTCCAGATACACCTCAGCCAGAATTTCAGAGTCAAGAAGCGCGCCGTGCAGGGTACGTGACCCGTTGTCGATGCCAAAACGACGGCATAGCGCATCAAGCGAGGCAGGGGAGCCAGGGAATTTTTTGCGTGCAATGGCAAGTGTATCCAGCGCGCGTTCCCATGGGAGGGGTTGCAGGCCCATCCATTTCAGCTCTGCATTGAGGAACTTCATATCAAAGGCGGCGTTATGGATGACCAGCGTGGCGTCGCCAACAAAATCAACGAAAGCCTGACCAATCTGCGCGAAAACCGGTTTGTCACCAAGGGTGACGGCACCCGGTTCAGGGGTTTGCGGGGGTTCTAGCAGATCGGGGCCAATACCGTGCACGCCAAATGCCTCTTTTGGCATGGAGCGTTTTGGGTTGATATATTGGTGGTATGTTTTGCCCGTCGGCATGTGATTGAAAAGCTCAAGACACCCGATTTCGACAATCCGGTCACCAGACTGCGGATCAAACCCGGTGGTTTCAGTATCAAGAACGATTTCACGCATGGTTCAGATCCCTTCTGATGTGCGCCACGATCTGCGCCACCTGAGCGCGCGCATGGGCTGGCGTGTCGGTGATAACAACATAATCGGATTGCGCGAGCTTGTCTGCATTTGGCATCTGCTTGGCACGGATTTGTTCAAATTGTTCCAGTGTCATGCTGCCCCGCTCTAACACCCGAGATTCCTGTATTTCAGGCGGAATAGAGACACATACAACTGCATCCATAGTAATATTTCCACCTGTTTCAAATAACAGAGGGATATCGAAAACTGTGATATCAGCCGTGGTGGATTTTAGAAAATCCGCGCGGTCCGCCGCAACGAGGGGATGCACAATCTCTTCAATTTGTTTAAGAAGATCCGGGTTCGTAGAGATCAATTCACGCAGTCGATCGCGCGAAATCGCCCCGTCAATTATTGATGTCGGCGCGATAGCCGACATGGGGCCAATCGCAGCACCGCCAACGGAATACAGGCGATGAACTGCGGCATCTGCATCCCAAACAGCGCAGCCTAAATCGGAAAATATCTGGGCCGTGCTGGATTTCCCCATCCCGATAGAGCCGGTCAGACCAAGCCGGAATGTCATGACAAAACAGCGGCGCGGGTTTCGTCTGATACCTCAGGGCGGGTGCCAAACCAGCGTTCAAACGCGGGAACCGCTTGGTGCAGCAACATGCCCAAGCCATCGACAGTTGTGCAACCCATATCATCAGCCACCTGTAATAGATGTGTTTTCAATGGGTTATATACCAGATCGGTCACAACGGCCTGTTTGTTCAGACCATCAAGTGGAATGCGCAATTCTGCGCTGCCCACCATGCCCAAAGAGGTGGTGTTGACCACGGTCGCACCTTCTTCGAGGATATTTCCGGCCTTTACCCAATCAACAACTGTAAGGCGGGTGCCGAAATCCTCTCGTAGCCTTTCGGCGCGTTGACGTGTGCGGTTGGTGATCAAGATTTCTGGCACACCCACATCCAAAAGCGAGGCAATGACGGCACGAGCAGCACCGCCGGCGCCCAAAACAATTGCCGGACCCGATTGTGGTGCCCAATTAGGCGCATTTTGGCGCAGGTTTTCGATAAACCCGTAACCATCAGTATTATCTGCATGGATTTTGCCATCTTTGCGAAAGATTAACGTGTTCGCCGCGCCAATAAGCGTCGCACGGTCTGTCACTATATCGGCGATTTCCAAAACCCGCTCTTTATGAGGGATCGTGATGTTGACCCCCACAAAGCCGATTTTTGGCAGCATGCGAATGGTATCTGCGAGGTTATCGGCGGACACATCCATCGGGATATAGTGGCCTGAAATGCCGTATTTTTTCAACCAATACCCATGCAATTGCGGCGATTTTGAATGCGCAATGGGTGAGCCAATTACCCCGGCCAATGGGATTTTCTTTTCAGTCATGTGTCCAGAACCCCTCGGATCGACAAATAGGATAGTAGCTCAAGCAATGGCATACCGAGAACAGTAAAGTAATCGCCATCAATGCGAGAAAATAGTCGCGCGCCTTCTTCCTCGAGCTTATAGGCGCCAACAGAATGCTGAATGCTGTCCCAATTTCGGGCGACGTAATCCTGAAGATAGGTATCTGACACGTCGCGCATCATTAAGCGAACGGTCCCGACGTGGCGCCAAATGGGTTGGCCATCTAAATAGATTACGATGGCAGACAGCAACATATGACGCTGATTTCGCAGACGACAAAGCTGTACAAATGCATCCTCGGGGCTGGTTGGTTTTGAAAACACCTCACCCGCGAAATCCAGAATCTGGTCGCAGCCCAGAACCAAGGCACCCGGATTTTTGTCGCTAACCTTGCGTGCCTTTGCCTCTGCGAGGGCGTCGGCGATATCTCTTGGGCTCGCTTCCTCAGCCTGAAGAGCAAGACGCAACATCTCTTCGTCGATACGCGCTATCATCACCTCGTGTGGGACAGCGGCGTTGGTCAACATTTGCGAGCGGATTTCTGACCCTGAGGCCAGAATAATTTTTTGGGGCATGTGGGTAACTTTGTGGATGAGGTTAACTAAAGCTTAGGGATTATTACTCTGAGATTAACATCCAGAATGCAAGCTATGGAAAACTCTCTGTCCCCACGGAGTTGTTTTTACTTTTTTCCACCGTGGATGGGGATAAGTCTGTGATTGTGGGTGGCCTAGGTTGCCAGATTACTGCCCCCAGATTTATCCACAGATGTTTGGTAAATGTATTTGCTATAAGGTTATGAATATAAATGGTAATTCGAAAATTTATCCAGAAGTTTTCTAACTCGCGACAATTGTTATCCCAGCTGTGGAAAATCCCGATATAAGTATTTAATCCAGAGAAATCGGCCTACCTACATAATCATCATCCTTTTCTTACTTTCTTTATTATTTTAATAGGTAGGTACCAAATGAAAGAGCCTGAGAATGACTGACTTTCTTGCCGAGATTTACCTATGGGTGAAAGCTTTTCATATTTTGGCAGTAATTTCTTGGATGGCAGGTTTGCTGTATTTGCCTCGTCTGTTTGTGAACCATGTAGAGCGCGCCTCAAACGGTGATATTCTGGATGAAGCGTTCAAGGTCATGGAATATAAACTTTTGCGTCTTATCATGGGCCCAGCGAGCGTCGCCACGTGGATTGCGGGGCTTTTATTGGTGTGGACACCCGGAATTGTCGATTGGACTGCTGTGTGGCCTTATACCAAGGCTGTGAGCGTGATTGGCATGACTGTCTTTCACCATTGGCTGATGATCCGTCGAAAAGCGTTTGATCGCGGTGAAAATACCCTGACCGGACGGCAATATCGATTGATGAACGAAGTGCCGACGCTGTTGATGGTTATTATCGTTGTTTCGGTAGTTGTGAAGTTCTGAGTCTGTTTGACTTAGGGCGTTGAACACCTTAGAAACTGGCCTCAACAGGTCCGTCCGGGCCGCGTGTCTTCCATATGACCCATTTTTAGAAAACAGCCCGAAATGGGTTGGATAGGATTTTCTTATGTCCGAAGAAAAATTGACTCTTGCTGAGTTGAAAGCACAAAGCCCTAAAGTTTTGTTATCTATGGCTGAAGAGCTGGAAATCGAAAACGCATCAACAATGCGTAAAGGCGAGATGATGTTCCAAATTCTGCGTGAACGCGCAGATGAAGGTTGGGAAGTATCCGGCGATGGTGTGCTAGAAGTTTTGCAGGATGGATTCGGATTCTTGCGCTCACCAGAAGCGAACTATTTGTCAGGCCCTGATGACATCTATGTTTCGCCGGAAATGATCCGTCAGTTTTCATTGCGTACGGGTGACACTGTTGATGGTGTGATTAAAGCACCTGAAGACACAGAGCGTTACTTTGCGTTGACCAGCGTTGCACAGATCAACTTTGAAGCCCCCGAAAAAGCTAAGCACAAGATTGCCTTTGATAACCTTACGCCGTTGTATCCCGATGAGCGTCTTAAAATGGAAATCGAAGACCCAACGATCAAAGATCGCTCTGCCCGGATTATTGATCTTGTTGCTCCAATCGGTAAGGGGCAGCGTGGTCTGATTGTTGCGCCGCCGCGGACTGGTAAAACGGTTTTGCTGCAAAACATCGCAAACAGCATCGAAACGAATCACCCGGAGTGTTATCTGATCGTGCTGCTGATTGATGAACGTCCTGAAGAAGTGACGGACATGCAGCGCTCGGTTAAGGGTGAGGTGATTTCATCTACCTTTGATGAGCCATCGACACGCCACGTTGCAGTGTCTGAGATGGTTATCGAAAAGGCCAAACGCCTGGTCGAGCATAAGCGAGATGTTGTTATCCTTCTCGATTCGATCACAAGACTTGGTAGAGCGTTCAACACGGTTGTTCCATCATCGGGTAAAGTTTTGACCGGTGGTGTTGATGCGAACGCGCTGCAACGGCCCAAACGGTTCTTTGGTGCTGCTCGAAATATCGAAGAAGGTGGATCCCTAACCATCATCTCAACAGCGTTGATTGATACAGGATCACGTATGGATGAAGTCATCTTTGAAGAATTTAAAGGCACTGGTAACAGCGAAATCGTGCTGGATCGCAAAGTCGCGGACAAACGGGTCTTCCCTGCGATCGACATTCTCAAATCTGGTACGCGTAAGGAAGAACTGTTGGTTGATAAAATCGACCTACAAAAGACGTTTGTACTGCGCCGGATTTTGAACCCGATGGGTACGACCGATGCTGTGGAATTCCTTATTTCCAAGCTGAAACAAACCAAAAGCAATACAGAATTCTTTGATTCTATGAATACGTAACCCCTCGGCAGATGGGATATGTAACAGATACAATTTTTGCTTTGGCAACGGCCCCTGGTAAAGCAGGGGTCGCGGTTATCCGTATTTCTGGCTCAATGGCTGGACGGGCTGGTGTTGCTCTGTTCGGGAAACTTCCTAAACCTAGATTTGCAGCGTTGCGGGAACTGAAGGATAGTTCGGGAAAAACACTGGATCAGGCTTTGGTCCTATATTTTCCTGAACGGTCTAGCTTTACCGGTGAAGAAGTGTTGGAATTGCAGCTGCATGGAAGTGTGGCCGTGGTTAATGCGGTTATGCGCGTGCTGTCTGATATGGACGGATTGCGTGTAGCTGAGGCGGGAGAGTTTACGCGGCGTGCATTGGAAAATGGGTGCCTTGACCTAGCGCAGGTTGAAGGCCTGGCAGATTTGATTGACGCTGAAACTGAAGCGCAACGGCTGCAAGCCTTGCGAGTTTTTTCGGGCGATCTTGGGAAAATATCTGAAAGCTGGCGAGCGGATTTGATCCGTGCAGCCGCGTTGATTGAGGCAACGATTGATTTCGCCGATGAAGATGTCCCGGTTGATGTATCCCCAGAAGTTGCTGATTTGCTAGATGGCGTTATTGGGAAATTGGGTACTGAAATCAAAGGTATAGACACCTCCGAGAGAATTCGAATGGGGTTTGAAATAGCTATTCTTGGTGCTCCAAACGTTGGAAAATCCACCCTTTTGAATACGCTTGCCGGCCGTGATGCCGCGATCACTTCTGAATTCGCGGGTACGACTAGAGATGTGATTGAGGTCAGGATGGATCTTGGGGGCTTGCCGGTTACATTATTAGATACGGCTGGCCTACGTGATACTGATGATTTCGTTGAGGGTATTGGAATTGAGAGAGCCAAAACACGGGCGGAAGCGGCTGATCTGCGGGTGTATTTGATCGAGGCTGGGACAGAACCAGAGTTAGAACTGCGTGATGATGATATTCTTTTGTTGGCCAAGGCCGATAAAATGGAAGATGCATCGAATGCGGTTTCTGGAAAAACGGGACTTGGGGTCGCCACGCTTATTGAGAGAATCACGAATGTTTTGGCAAATAGGGCTGCTGGGTCGGGTATTGCTACTCGCGAGCGGCACCGAGTTGCGATGGTTCAAGCGCAATCTGCGATGTGTAGCGCGCGAAGCCTCGTCAATCTGGGCCCAGATCATTATGATATAGCAGCGGAAGATCTGCGTGTTTCGATACGCGCTTTGGATTCGATTGTGGGTCGAGTAGACGTTGAGAATTTGCTAGATGAGATTTTCTCTAGTTTTTGCATCGGAAAGTGAGGAGTGTTTCACGTGAAACATTTTGATGTCATAGTTGTTGGTGGTGGGCACGCGGGTTGTGACGCTGCGCATGCCTCCGCGCGGATGGGTGTGTCGACTGCGCTGATAACCCTCACAATTTCGGGTATTGGAGTAATGTCTTGCAATCCTGCAATTGGTGGATTGGGTAAAGGGCATTTGGTTCGTGAAATAGATGCGCTTGATGGAGTTATGGGGCGTGTCGCGGATAAGGCTGGAATTCAGTTTCGGCTTTTGAATCGGCGCAAGGGTCCTGCTGTGCAAGGACCACGAGCGCAAGCTGATCGAGAAATCTATCGCGAATCAATGCTTTCAGAAATGCGAGCCCAGCCCAATTTGGATATTGTGGAAGGTGAGGTTGCTGACTTTCTGCATTCTGAGGGAAAGATTTCTGGGGTTTTGTTAGCGGATGGGTCTGAGATTTCTGCAAAAGCTGTCGTCCTGACCACCGGTACATTTTTGCGTGGGGTTATCCATATCGGAGATATCTCGCGCCCGGGTGGTCGCATGGGGGATCGCCCTTCTATTAAGCTTGCAGAAAGAATCGATTCGTTTGGTTTGCCACTGGGCCGCCTAAAGACCGGTACGCCCCCGCGGTTGGATAGTAAAACGATCAACTGGGACATTCTGGAGGAACAACCGGGTGACGACGATCCCACCATGTTCTCCTTTATGTCAAAATCGCCGCCCGCTCGACAGGTGACTTGTGGAATTACACACACAAATGAACAAACGCATGAGATCATTCGGAGTAACCTTGAACGCTCTGCCATGTATGGCGGGCATATTGAAGGGGTTGGGCCGAGGTACTGCCCGTCGATTGAAGACAAGATAGTTAGGTTTGCAGACAAAACGTCACACCAGATTTTTCTAGAGCCAGAGGGGCTTAACGTTGACAGCGTCTATCCCAATGGTATTTCGACATCTCTGCCTGAGGATGTGCAGCGGTCGTATGTTCAATCCATTGTAGGGTTGGAAAAAGCCACAATCCTGCAACCGGGCTATGCAATTGAGTATGATTACGTCGATCCCCGTGCCCTCGACTCGACACTTTCTGTTAAGGATGTTCCTGGCCTGTATTTGGCTGGTCAAATTAACGGGACAACTGGATATGAAGAGGCTGCTGCTCAGGGTTTAGTGGCGGGTCTAAATGCGGCCCTTGCAGTAAGACAACGTGAGCCGCATGTGTTCAGCCGGACCGATAGCTACATCGGCGTGATGGTTGATGACTTGGTCACTCGAGGTGTTTCAGAACCATACCGGATGTTTACTTCGCGTGCAGAGTTCCGTCTGTCGTTACGTGCCGACAATGCAGATCAGAGACTGACTCCCGTTGGAATCAAACTGGGATTGGTTGGGAAAACCAGACGAGAGATGTTTTTGGCTAAGGCAAATTTGCTTGAGGCAGCGAAAATGCTTCTTGAAGAACGAACCTTTACGCCGACGGAAATTGCGGCTGCTGGTGTTGCGATCAATCAAGATGGAAAGAAGCGTACCGCCTTTCAGGTGCTTTCATTTCAGGAAGTGAGTTTTTCTGATCTCGCGGTTCTTGATCTCAGGATTGGTGATGTATCACCTGAGATTGGAGAGCAACTTACCAAAGATGCGATGTATGCCAATTACATCATTCGTCAACGTAAGGATGTTGAGGCGTTGCGTCGGGACGAGCTGTTGTCCATTCCAAGTGATTTTGATTATATGGGCATTGAAGGTCTTTCAAATGAGTTAAAGACAAAGTTGATGCGAACTAGACCTGATAACCTTGCTCATGCTGAAAAAATTGATGGTATGACTCCTGCCGGCTTGTCATTGATTCTTGCGAGGTTACGAAGCTTTGAAAAGGAGCGTCGCGCGTGATAGATGGGCTAGATGTTTCACGTGAAACATTCGACAAACTTCAACAACTTCATGCACTGCTGCTAAAGTGGAATCCTGTGATCAACTTGGTCTCCAAATCGACTTTGTCGGATAGTTGGGAACGCCATGTTCTTGATTCACTACAGGTGTTTGATCAAGGCCCTGAGAGTGTGGAAAACTGGTTAGATCTGGGTAGCGGTGGTGGATTTCCGGGTTTGGTTGTCGCAATTTTGGGCACCGAGGGTGGTCGAAACTTGGATGTAACGATGATCGAAAGTGACCAGAGAAAATGCCAGTTTTTGCGAACAGTTCTTCGGGAAACTGGTAGCAAGGGAACGGTTTTGAACGAAAGAATAGAATTATCAAAGCCTCAACATGCCGACGTGATTTCTGCTCGTGCCGTTGCTGATCTCGCTACTCTTTTTGGTTTTGCTGAACGACATTTGGCCGATGATGGCATTTGCCTGTTTCCTAAGGGTATCACATGGCAAAAAGAGATAACTAAAGCGCAGGAGTCGTGGTCATTCGAATATGAGGCGATTAGAAGTAAGATTGAACCAAATGCGGTTATTCTAAAGGTTGGAGATATCAGGCGTGTCTGATCCAAGTCGTCCAAAGGGCCCGAAAATTATAGCCATCGCCAATCAAAAGGGCGGGGTGGGTAAAACTACTACTACGATTAACCTGGCGGCTGCGCTTGCGAAACTGAAGAAAAGGGTTTTGCTTATTGATTTGGACCCGCAGGGAAATGCCTCAACGGGTTTGGGTGTTGAAGCCCAAAACCGTGAGCGGACGACATATGATCTTCTTCTGGATGAGGCACCTTTGGAAGAAGTGATTCAAAACACAGATGTTGATGGCTTGAGCATTGTACCTGCGACTGTGGATCTAAGCTCGGCTGACATAGAGCTAATTTCAAATGAAAAGCGCAGTTTTTTACTCCATGACGCACTACGGCAGACTGCTATGGATGCTTTTGGCTGGGATTACGTTCTCATTGATTGCCCGCCAAGTTTGAACCTATTAACCGTGAATGCGATGATTGCCGCGCATTCCGTTTTGATACCTCTGCAAAGTGAGTTTTTCGCCCTTGAAGGACTGTCGCAGCTTATGCTTTCAATTCGAGAGGTTCGTCAAACTGCAAATGTTGGGCTGAGAATTGAGGGTGTGTTGATGACGATGTATGATGCCCGAAACAATCTCTCTCAGCAGGTGGAGCAAGATGCGAGGGCGAATTTGGGTGATTTGGTTTTCAAAACAATGATCCCGCGCAATGTTCGTGTCAGCGAGGCTCCCTCGTATGCGCAATCTGTTTTGGACTATGACCCCGCATCCAAGGGTGCCGAGGCCTATCGGTTGCTGGCACAGGAACTGCTAATCAAACACGCGAAGACCGCCGCATAAGGATCTGAAAATGACTAACAACAAAGCAAAACGCGGACTTGGTCGAGGCCTCTCTGCGCTAATGGCGGACGTAACTGACGAGAGGAATGTTGTCAGCCAAACAGAGCCTAGCAAGCGAGCTGATTTGATGGTCCCGATCGAGAAGATCGTGCCAAATCCTGATCAGCCGCGTCGTGATTTCACCGAAGAACAATTGCAGGAACTTGCGTCTTCAATCCGTGAGAAGGGTGTTATTCAGCCGCTGATCGTACGTGTTCATCCAGGTGCAGAAGGTCAGTTCGAGATCGTTGCAGGGGAACGCAGGTGGCGTGCTTCGCAGATGGCGCAATTGCACGAGCTACCGGTTATCGTGCGAGAACTTGATGATTTGGAAGTTCTGGAATTTGCGATCATTGAAAATATCCAGCGCGCTGACCTGAACCCGGTTGAAGAGGCGGCTGGCTACAAGCAGTTGATGGAGAAGTTTGGACACACGCAGGATGTGCTTTCCAAGGCGTTGGGTAAGAGCCGAAGCCACATTGCGAACCTGATGCGTTTGTTGAATCTGCCGACAGATATTCTGGCGCTCTTGCGGGGTGGGCAGATTAGTGCCGGACATGCGCGGGCGTTGATTACATCGGACCACGCGCGCGAAATCGCAAAACGCATTGTTGCAGAGGGATTGTCTGTGCGGCAGGCAGAGCAATTGGTTAAGAAGTATGCCTCGGGTGAGCAGGACAAGCCAAACCGTCCTGCGCCGACCAAAGATGCGGACACTAAAGCCCTTGAGGGGGATCTATCTGCAAATCTGGGCATGAAGGTTGTGATTGATCACAAGGCCGATAAGGAAAATGGTCAGGTGACGATCAAATATGCGACTTTGGAGCAGTTAGACGAAATTTGTCGAGTTCTTAGCGCCACTTAGGCGTTTGGGCGGGTCCAGATAAAGAGCATCACGCAGGATAGCGTGATGCCTTGAATGATTAGGATCATTGGGCGTAATCCCAATACGATCGACAAGCCAAAAACAACCACGACTGATAGTGTTGCCATGCGCTTTGCCTTGGGGTTAATCGCACCGCTGCTTTGCCAATCCTGAATAGGTGGCCCAAACTGGGGGTGGCTTAGCATCCACTGGTGCAGGCGCTCTGAAGAGCGGGCGAAACAAAATGCTGCGAGTAATAGAAACGGTACTGTAGGCAATAGGGGAAGGATGACCCCGATTGTTGCGAGGCCGATGCAGATACATCCCAGAGCTGCCCATACAAACCGCATTTGCCTATTCCACCAATAGTTCAGCGAGCAAGGTATTGAGTACCATCCGACCGGCCTGTGTTGCACGTATTTTTGGGCCATCTAGGTTGATCATACCGATCTGTTGTAGGTGCTCACAGGTGTCGGAGTCGAGGGTTCTACCTGAAAGGGTCTGCCAGCGTGTAAGGTCGACACCTTCGCGCAGGCGCAGGCCCATCATCATCATCTCGTCCGCTTGATCAGGCAGTGCGATGGGAGAGCGGAGGTTTTCACCAGATCCTCGAGCAACCTCTTGAAGCCAGCGCTCGGGGTTTTTCCAGCATTCAATTGCGGTGCGCTGTCCACTTAGTGTTAGGCGACCATGGGCACCGGGGCCAATTCCAGCATAGTCGCCATAGTGCCAGTAAACGAGGTTGTGACGGGATTCTGAGCCGATTTTGGCATAGTTAGAGACCTCGTAACCCTCGAGACCAGCAGCAGCACATATTTCTCCGGTGGTTTGGTACATGTCTGCGGCGGCATCGTCTTCGGGTAATCCGCGAAGTTTACCTTTGGCATAGCGATCACCAAAAGCAGTGCCGTTTTCGATTGTTAGTTGGTAGAGGGAGAGGTGATCGATGGCCATTCCCAATGCTTCGCGAAGTTCTGATTGCCAGTCTGCCAATGTTTGATCCTGTCTCGCATAGATAAGATCGAAACTGACACGATCAAAGGTGGTGCGGGCAATTTCAAAGGCGGCCTTGGCTTCCTCAACGGTGTGAATTCGGCCCAACCGTTGCAAATCACGGTTGTTTAGAGACTGAATTCCCATGGATACGCGGTTTACGCCGCCCTGTTTATAGGCGGAAAATCGGCCGGCCTCGACAGAGCCGGGGTTTGCCTCAAGCGTGATTTCCATGTCGTTAGAGGTGGGCCACAGCGTGCGAACCCGTTCGAGAATGGCCGCGACAACATCCGGATCCATCAAACTGGGCGTGCCGCCACCAAAGAAAACAGTGTTCAGGACGCGACCCGGAGTTTCAGCCGCGACGCGATCTAACTCTGCCAGATAGGCGACAAGCCATCGTTGTTGATCGATTTCACGGGAGACATGGGAATTAAAGTCGCAGTAGGGGCATTTGGCCTGACAAAAGGGCCAATGGATATAGAGGCCGAAGCCGCCGTTTTGCCAATCCTCAGTCAAAACACCCTGCTACGAATTTTTGAAAGGCATCTGCGCGGTGGCTAATGCGATTCTTTTCAGCGAAATCCATTTCGGCAAATGTTATAGTATAACCATCTGGTTGGAAGATTGGATCGTACCCATGGCCCTCTGCCCCACGCATGGGCCAAATGACTTGTCCCTCGACCTTGCCGGGGAATACCTCGTCGTGACCGTCAGGCCAGGCAAGAACCAGTGTGGAGCAAAACCGTGCAGTACGGGGCGCGGGGGCGCTGATTGCCTCTAGCTCGTCATGCGTGCGCTGCATGGCCATGAGAAAATCGCGACCGTTGCCTGTTTCGGCCCAATCAGCCGTGTAAACACCGGGGGCGCCGTTCAGTGCATCAACCTCGATACCGCTGTCATCGGAAAGCGCGGGCAGGCCTGTCGCCTTGGCGGCGGCGTGGGCCTTAATCCGTGCATTACCAACAAAGGTGGTTTCGGTTTCTTCGGGTTCTGGCAGGTTCATTTCGGCGGCGCCAACAACGGAAACACCAAAGGGGGCCAGTAACTGGGCAATCTCGACGAGCTTGCCCTTGTTATGCGTGGCGACCAATAGGGTGTCTCCGGTGAATTTTCTGGTCATGCGCAGGCAGCTTTCTGCATTTCGGCAAGTTCGCCGACGCCTTTTTCAGCCAGATCCATCAGTTGGTTCATTTGATCACGAGAGAAAACTGAACCCTCAGCGGACATTTGAATCTCAATCAGTTTTTTGGAGCCGGTCATGATAAAGTTGCCATCAACGCCAGCCTCGGAATCCTCGGGGTAATCAAGGTCAAGTACGGGTTGACCAGCATAGATACCGCAAGAAATGGCGGCAACAGGATCAACAAGCGGATCGGTAATGACGGCGCCAGTTTTCATCAGCTTGTTAACAGCGAGGCGCAGTGCGACCCAACCGCCAGTGATAGAGGCACAACGCGTGCCGCCATCGGCCTGCAACACATCGCAATCCACGGTAATTTGACGTTCGCCAAGCGCGACGCGATCAACACCAGCGCGCAGGGCACGGCCAATAAGGCGTTGAATTTCGACGGTACGGCCACCTTGTTTACCCGAAGCTGCCTCACGGCGCATACGGGTGTTGGTCGCGCGGGGGAGCATGCCGTATTCAGCAGTGACCCAACCTAGGCCGGAGCCTTTGATAAATGGTGGCACGCGATCTTCGATCGTAGCGGTACAAAGGACGTGTGTGTCGCCCATTTTAATCAGGCATGAGCCCTCGGCGTGTTTGGTGAAGCCTGTTTCAAATGAAACAGGGCGCATTTCGTTCAACTGACGGCCTGAGGGGCGCATGATGATATTCCTTTGTTGCTTGGCTTTGGGATACATCCGGGGGCGGGGTAGGTGCAAGCCTGATTGACCTTTCGTTCGAAGGCTCTTTAATGAGAAACTAGGATTGGATGGCCCATGAACGATCACACTAGTATTCTTGAAGAAATGAATAGCCGCTCTCGGGAGGTGTTTCGGCGCGTGGTTGAGGGGTATCTGGATTCAGGTGACCCGGTTGGTTCGCGGACTTTGACGCGCACACTGAGCGAAAAGGTAAGTGCTGCGACAATCCGCAATGTGATGCAGGATCTAGAGTTTCTAGGTCTGCTGGATTCACCGCATATCAGCGCGGGGCGTGTGCCAACGCAGCTGGGTTTGCGGATGTTTGTCGATGGTTTGCTAGAGGTTGCAGACATGACGCAAGAGGATCAACAAAAGATTGATGCAACGATGGGAAATAATGGCGCAGATGTTGGCGGCATGCTGGATAGGGTTGGATCCGCGCTATCGGGCGTGACACAGGGGGCGTCGTTGGTGTTGGCGCCAAAGCAAGAAGCGCCGATAAAGCACATAGAGTTTGTCAGCCTTGCGCCAGATCGCGCGTTGGTGGTTTTGGTTATGGCCAACGGGCATGTCGAAAATCGGCTGTTTACGCCGCCGCCGGGGCAAACGCCTAGTTCGATGCGGGAGGCGGCGAATTTCCTGAATTCCCTGATCGAGGGCAAAACCCTATCGGAATTGCAGACGGTGATTCGCACAGAGATTGCAGAGCGCCGACAGGAGATCGACGGGCTTTCGAGAGATTTGATTGAAAGTGGAATCGCAATTTGGGCCGGTGAGGGTGGCACACAGGAGCGTCTAATTGTGCGCGGGCGGGCCAATTTGCTGGGATCAGAGCAAGAGGAAGAGGATCTAGAGCGTATTCGAACCCTGTTTGACGACCTTGAACGTAAGCGCGATATCGCTGATTTTCTGGAATTGACCGACGAAGGCGAAGGTGTGCGCATTTTTATTGGTTCTGAGAACAAACTTTTTTCACTTTCGGGTTCCTCTTTGGTGGTTTCTCCATATATGAACGCTGACCGTAAGATTGTGGGCGCTGTTGGGGTCATTGGACCCAAGCGTCTGAACTATGGACGTATCGTGCCGATTGTAGATTACACGGCACAGCTGGTTGGGAAATTGATCTCCGACCGGGGTTAGAGGTGAAAGATGGCAGAGCCGAACGAAAACAATTTTTTGGATGATCTCGCTGCCGCGGAAGCAGAAGAGTACGCGCAGGATATGGATGACATCTCGGATGAAGCGATAGAGCTGGATGAGCTGCGCGCTGAGCGGGATGAGCTAAAGAACCGCTGGATGCGGGCTTTGGCGGATGCTGAAAACGCACGCAAGCGTGGCGATAAGGCACGTCGCGAAGCCGAGCAGTACGGCGGATCAAAGCTGTCACGAGATATGTTGCCAGTTTATGACAATATGAAGCGTGCACTAGAGACGATCACGGATGAGCAAAAAGTCACATCCGGCGCGTTGATCGAAGGTATTCAACTGACCATGCGCGAGCTTTTGAACGTATTTAAAAAGCACGGTATCGAAGTTGTCTCGCCAGAGGTTGGTGATCGTTTTGATCCCAACATGCACGAAGCAATGTTTGAGGCACCAGTGCCCGGCACGCGTGCAGGGGATATCATCCAAGTGTCTGCGCAGGGCTTTATGCTGTATGATCGCTTGTTGCGCCCTGCGCAGGTTGGGGTTTCATCCACGCCGGGTTGATCCAAAATACAATTTACGCGAAAAAAGCTCCCACTGTGTTGGGGGCTTTTATTTTGTTTGCAGAGCCTTGAGATCATAGAGCATCTGGAGCGCTTCGCGCGGGGTTAGTTCGTCGGGAATGATGTCAGCGAGCCGTTCGTCAACGGCGGAGGACCCGGAAGATTGGGGCGCTGAGGGCGATTGGGTTGCAGCAAAAAGCGGTAAATCGTCGATCAAGGCCTTTTGCCCGGCTCCTTCGCGTTCGTTTTTCTCGAGCATGGTTAGAACAGCGCGGGCGCGTTCCACGACAATTGGCGGCAATCCGGCAAGCTGGGCAACCTGCACACCATAGCTGCGGTCTGCGGCGCCCTGTTTTACCTCATGCAAAAAGATGACCTCGCCTTCCCATTCTTTTACGGTGACGGTGGCGTTTTCAACTCCGGACAGTTTGCCTGATAGTGCGGTCATTTCGTGGTAATGGGTGGCAAATAGGGCGCGGGATTTGTTGACGTCGTGGAGGTGTTCGAGCGTGGCCCATGCAATTGAGAGGCCGTCATAGGTGGCTGTGCCACGTCCAATTTCGTCTAGAATGACCAGTGCGCGATCATCTGCTTGATTTAGAATTGCCGCTGTTTCCACCATCTCGACCATGAAAGTTGATCGTCCGCGTGCAAGATCGTCAGATGCGCCCACGCGGCTGAACAATTGGCTGATCAAACCAATTTTGGCAGATCTGGCTGGTACAAAACTACCCATTTGCGCGAGCAAGGCTATCAGTGCGTTTTGGCGCAGGAACGTCGATTTACCCGCCATGTTTGGACCGGTGAGCAACCAGATACTTGCCTGATCTCCGCCGGATAACTCGCAATCGTTTGCGACAAATGGTGCGCCGCCTTGTCTCCGTAATGCGGCCTCGACCACGGGATGTCGACCGCCGGAGATGTGGAAATCACGGCTGTTGTTGACCTCGGGCCGGCACCATCTTTCAGCGCTTGCGAGATCGGCCAATGAGCACTGCAAGTCAAACTCAGCAAGGGCGCGTGCTGCGGCTGAAATCATCGCAGCGGCATCCAATACTGCGCCTCTTAAGCTGGAATAGAGACGTTTTTCGATTTCTAATGCGATGTTACCAGCATTCAAAATCTTGGTTTCCATTTCGCTGAGTTCAACGGTGGTAAAGCGGACCTGATTTGCGGTTGTCTGGCGGTGGATGAATGTTTCTGACAGGGGTGGCGACATCATTATTGAGGCGTGCTTGGCAGTGGTTTCGATAAAGTAGCCCAACACATTGTTATGTTTTATTTTCAATGCCGAGATGCCGGTTTGTTCGGTGTATTGCGCTTGCATCGTTGCGATGACACCGCGCCCCTCATCGCGAAGTTGTCGGCTTTCATCGAGATCGGCGTGGTAACCTGGCGCGATGAACCCACCGTCACGTGCAAGCATTGGAGGTTCGCTCACGAGGGCTTGATCCAATAAATCCAAAACGACGTCATGTCCGCGTAATGAGGAGGCTGCTTCTGACAGAATCTCTGGTAGCTCGACAGTATTACAGACGTCTGCAATATCTGCGGCCTGAGAGAGGCCGTTTCTGATGGCAGCGAGATCACGGGGACCACCGCGATCAAGCGAAAGCCGAGACAATGCGCGATCTAGGTCAGGCACCTTGCGCAAAAGATCACGCAACTCGCGGGCGATGGCGGCGCTATCAACGGTGAATTGCACCGCATCAAGGCGCCGCAACACAGTGTTCAACGAAAGGGAAGGCGAGGACAGGCGACGCTCAAGCAGGCGAGCACCCCCAGCCGTTACCGTTCTGTCGATAGTTGCAAGAAGTGATCCTGCGCGCCCACCTGATAGGGCATGAGAAAGTTCGAGACTGCGACGGGTCGTGGCGTCAATCTGCATGGTTCCACCAGTTGCCTCGTGAACCGGGGGACGTAGTAGGGGAAGTTTGCCTTTTTGGGTGATCTCTAGGTAATCAACAATGGCCCCTAAGGAGCCAACCTCAGCACGTGAAAAGGTGCCAAACCCTTCGAGGCTGCTGGTTTTGAAGAGTGTTGAGACCCGCTTTTCGGCTGCGGCGCTATCAAATGAACCACGAGCCACTGAAGTTATTGAAACGCCTGTATCAGAGACTATTTCAGCGAAATCCGCCTCCGACCCGTCAGAAATTAGCAATTCGGATGGGGCGAGACGTGCCAGTTCCGCGCCAAGCCGGATGCGCGGAATTTGCATGACGTGCAAAGCGCCAGTTGAGATATCGACCCAAGCAAGGGCGGCCTCGTCTCGTACCTGCGCAAAGGCGGCAAGGAAATTGTGACGTCGGGCATCTAGAAGGGAATCTTCTGTTAAGGTGCCGGGGGTGACGAGGCGCACGACCTCGCGTTTCACAACGGCCTTGTAGCCGCGTTTTTTCGCCTCAGCCGGGCTTTCCATCTGCTCACAAACTGCGACGCGGAACCCCTTGCGAATAAGGGTGAGAAAATACCCCTCTGCTGCGTGATGAGGCACACCGCACATTGGGATTTCGCCACCTTCGTGTTTGCCGCGTTTCGTTAGCGCAATATCCAATGCCTCAGCCGCAGCAATCGCGTCGTCAAAAAACATCTCGTAGAAATCACCCATCCGGTAGAACAAGATGGCATCCGGGTATGCTTGTTTGATCTCAAGATATTGCGCCATCATTGGCGTGACGGTCGGCTTTGCGGCGCTCACTGGGGTCTCTCCAACTATTGGTCAAATAGGCTTAGCAAATCCGATGCGGATGGCGAAAGGTGAAAACGCTATTTGGTTGAGGGAAAGAGCCACCTCGGGTATGACGTCCGTGACACCCAAAAGGACGCATTTGATGACCAAGACCAAAGTTACCGCGGAAGAGGCGCTTGCATTCCATCTTGAACCAACTCCGGGAAAGTTTGAGATTAAGGCAACGGTCCCCATGACAACGCAGCGCGATCTGTCGCTTGCGTATTCTCCGGGGGTTGCTGTGCCCTGTGAGGCGATCGCCGCAGACCCCGCCGCAGCCTATGATTATACCAACAAAGGTAATCTCGTCGCGGTGATTTCAAATGGTACGGCCGTACTTGGGCTTGGCAATTTGGGCGCGCTGGCATCCAAGCCGGTGATGGAAGGCAAGGCGGTTTTGTTCAAGCGTTTTGCCGACGTGAATTCGATTGATATCGAGCTGGATACAGAAGACCCGGATAAATTCTGCGAAGCCGTGCGTTTGATGGGGCCGACCTTTGGCGGTATTAACCTTGAGGATATCAAGGCTCCTGAGTGTTTCATTATCGAGCAACGTCTTAAAGAAGAAATGGATATCCCGGTTTTTCATGATGATCAGCACGGCACAGCAGTGATCTGTGCGGCGGGTTTGTTGAATGCATTGTATATTTCCGGCAAGAAAATCGAGGACTGCCGGATTGTCCTAAACGGGGCGGGTGCTGCGGGCATTGCCTGTATTGAGCTGTTGAAATCCATGGGCGCAAGACATGACAATTGCGTGGTTTGCGACACCAAGGGCGTGATCTATCAGGGGCGTACTGAGGGTATGAACCAATGGAAATCTGCCCATGCGATCAAGACGGACCTTCGCACTCTTGAAGAGGCGATGACCGGTGCGGACGTGTTCTTGGGGGTTTCTGTTAAAGGGGCAGTTACACCAGATATGGTTGCCAGCATGGCAGATGATCCTGTGATTTTTGCGATGGCGAATCCAGACCCAGAGATCACCCCAGAAGAGGCCCATGCCGTGCGGGCGGATGCCATTGTTGCGACCGGGCGCAGTGACTATCCAAATCAGGTGAACAACGTGTTGGGTTTCCCGTATTTGTTCCGGGGTGCGCTAGATATCCATGCCCGTGCCATCAATGACGAGATGAAAATTGCTTGCGCCGAAGCCTTGGCTGCATTGGCGCGCGAAGATGTGCCTGATGAAGTTGACATCGCCTATGGCCGCAAGTTGTCATTTGGGCGGGATTACATCATTCCGACACCGTTTGATCCACGTTTGATTCACCGTATTCCGCCCGCCGTTGCGCGCGCGGGAATGGATACCGGCGTTGCACGTCGCCCGATCATTGACATGGACAGCTATGAGGCGACGCTGAAATCGCGCATGGATCCAACGGCGTCAATTTTGCGTGGCTTGAACGCGCGTGCCCGTAATGCACAAGCGCGGATGATCTTTGCAGAGGGGGATGACCCGCGCGTGTTGCGTGCAGCTGTCACCTATCAACGGTCTGGTCTGGGTAAGGCGCTGGTTGTTGGGCGTGAAGCCGACATCAAGGAAAAGTTAGAGGCAGCCGGTCTAGGGGATGCAGTGCGCGAGATTGAGGTGGTGAATGCCGCCAATTCGCGCCATTTCGAGAGCTATAAATCTTTCCTTTACAAACGGTTACAGCGCAGGGGCTTCGATAGTCACGATGTTCACAGGCTTGCAGCGCGTGATCGGCATGTTTTTGCGGCATTGATGCTGGCGCATGGCCACGGTGATGGTTTGGTAACTGGTGCCACACGTAAATCATCCCATGTTCTAGACTTGATCAACCATGTATTCGATGCAAATGCCAAGGCCGGTGCTGTAGGCGTAACTGCCATCCTTCATAACGGACGGATTGTTCTGATTGCCGATACATTGGTGCATGAATGGCCTAATGAAATTGACCTTGCTAACATCGCTGAGCGTTGTGCGGGTGTTGCGCGCCATATGGGGCTAGAGCCTCGTGTTGCTTTTGTCAGCTTTTCAACATTTGGTTACCCTGTGTCGGAGCGTGCTGAAAAGATGCACCTTGCGCCAGCTGAGCTTGATAAGCGTGGGGTTGATTTCGAATACGAAGGCGAAATGACGGTTGATGTTGCGTTGAACGCGCGTGTTCAGGAAACCTACCCATTTCAGCGTCTGACTGGTCCGGCAAATATCCTTGTTGTACCAGCGCGACATTCTGCGTCGATCTCGGTGAAGCTTATGCAGGAGATGGGTGGTGCTACGGTGATTGGTCCGATTTTGTCCGGCGTTGATGAATCTATCCAGATTTGCTCAACAGGGGCGACGGCCAACGACATTATGAATATGGCGATCTTGGCGGCCTGTAAGGTAGGCTAAGATCCTACCACAAGGTGTTTGAACTTTGGGCGAGCCGTGCAACACTGCCGGCTCGCCCTAATTATGAGGTCAGTATGACGATCTACAACCTTGGCTCAATCAACGCTGATTATTTTTATCATCTGCCACACCTGCCCAAACCCGGTGAAACGCTTGCTGCGACGGATATGTCGCGAGGTCTTGGTGGTAAGGGGGCGAATATGTCCGTTGCCGCGGCGCGGGCTGGCGCGCATGTTTGCCATATTGGTTCTGTTGGCCAAGACGGTGGATGGGCGGTTGAGCGGATGATGGAATATGGCGTTGATACCCGTCATATTGTGACAGCTGATGTTGCGACCGGAAATGCAGTTATCATGGTTGATGATGCGGGAGAGAACGCAATTGTTCTGTTGCCCGGGGCCAATCATGCAATTGGCAAAAACGTAATTGGTGCAGCTTTGGCAGAGGCAAGCCCTAACGATACATTGCTGATTCAGAACGAAACCAACAACCAAGCCTATGCGGCGCGTTTGGGTCGCGATATGGGAATGCGTGTCGCCTATGCAGCCGCCCCATTTGATGCCGCAAAGGTGCAGGAAGTTCTGCCTTACCTGGAGTATCTATTTCTGAACGAAGTAGAGGCAGAGCAATTGCATCAGGCGACCGGCCAAAACCCGGCCTCTTTGCCGGTTTCAAAGGTTTTTGTCACCATGGGCGCCAAGGGGTGCGTGCTGTTTGACAATGATGCAGGGCAGACGTTTGAATATCCCGCCTTGCCCGTAAAGGCCGTTGATACAACTGGGGCAGGGGATACTTTTACCGGCTATGTGCTAGCGGCACTTGGACGGGGAATGCCCATGGCGCAGGCAATTGCGCTTGCGACGCGGGCGGGCGCATTGATGGTTATGCGTGAGGGAACCGCTGATGCGATTCCCGACCTAAAAGACGTACAAGATGCACGGTTCTGATTTGCTGTCAGTGGTCGCGTGCAAATGGTGCCGCATCGCCCCATAGCTGTAGGATGCGTTGATCACGACCACATGCTTTGCGATACCGCTTGTATGCCTCGGATTGGCGTTTGGGGCCAAATCGCGTGAGGACCAACTTGGTGCCCTTATAGTAATCCTGATGGTATGCTTCTGCGGGCCAGAACCTTTTGGAAGCCAGAATAGGGGTCACGATTTGCTGTCCCAAATCTGATTTTGCAATTGCTTTTTCGTTTTCTGCAACCGCTCTTTCTTCCTTGTTAGAGACGAATACGGCTGTCTGATAAGGTTCGCCACGATCACAGAATTGGCCGCCCGCGTCGGTTGGATCAACCGATCTGAAAAACAAATTTAGCAAATGTGCGCGACTGACTTTGGCGTCGTCAAAGGTAATTTCTACTGCTTCGTAGTGACCAGTGCCGCCGCGGCCAATTTGTTTGTAGGTTGGGTTTTTTGTCGTTCCGCCAGTGTAACCTGAAACGGCCTTTTTCACACCAGGCACGCTTTCAAAATCGCTTTCGACACACCAAAAACAACCTCCGGCGACGACCAGTTTTTTGGTAGCAGCGTCAGCTTTGGTTGCTTCTAACAGACTGGCGACTCCTATCAGGGTTACCAGTAGGGCGGTTCTGAGGTTGGGCGAAAGGCGCATGGTTGATCCTCCGGGGTTTGGGGTAGTTTGTCGGAGGGGATCGGGTTGCTCAAGACACTGAAGGCAGATGTCACGAATTGGTGACGAGATTTTACCACTTGGAAAGATTAACCCGCGCGTCTAGCGTCTGGCCAACGACGGGGAGAGACGAATGGACGACCATGTGACGACACATCAGGCCGAAGATGATGAGCGCAACGACAATATCCTGATCTATGTGAATGGGAGTGTCGTCCCAAAATCGCAGGCGACGGTAAGCGTGTATGATTCCGGGTTCATGCTTGGCGATGGTATCTGGGAAGGGTTGCGACTGTATAATGGGCGCTGGGCCTTTTTGAATGAGCATATGGATCGCCTGTTTGAAGCTGCAAAAGCGATTGATCTTGATATCGGTTTGAGCGTTGAGGAGATGGTGGCAGCATTAGAAGATACACGTGCTGCTAACGGTATGACCACAGATGCACATGCGCGGTTAATGGTTACGCGTGGCCCTAAAACGCGCCCGTTTCAGCATCCAAGCCTTAGCCAACAAGGCCCGACAATCGTGATTATAATGGAGCATTCAAGGCCGAAAATTCCGCGTCCGATAAAGCTTGCGACTGTGCCCCATGTGCGTGGGTTGCCAATGACGCAAGATCCAAAATTGAATAGCCATTCAAAGCTAAATTGCATCCTCGCATGTATTGCGGCGGAAAAATCTGGTGCCGACGAGGGGCTGATGTTGGACGTGAATGGGTTTGTGAATACCACCAACGCCTGCAATTTTTTCATTGTGCGCAAGGGGGCTGTTTGGACCAGCACAGGCGATTATTGCATGAATGGGATTACCCGACAAAAGGTGATTGATGTCTGTCGTGAGGCAGGGATTCCGGTGTTTGAGCGCAACTATTCCTTGGTTGATACCTATGGTGCTGACGAGGCGTTTTTGACCGGCACATTCGGGGCGCAAACCCCGATAAGTGAGATAGATGGCCGACGTATTGGAAGTGGCGAAATGGGGCCGATGACCCTGCGAATTCGCGAGCTTTATAAGGGGCTGGTCGCGCGCGATGCCGCCCAAGCGCAAGCGTAGTTCATATAGAGGATTCGATGATGAAAATCGCAATGTGGAGTGGCCCGCGCAATCTTTCTACGGCCATGATGTACAGCTTTGGGAGCCGGGCCGACTGTGCGATTATTGATGAGCCTTTCTATGCGACATATTTAGCCAAAACAGGCCTGAAACACCCGATGCGCCAAGAGATTTTGGACAGTCAGTCACAAGATGCAAATGTGGTTTCAGATGTGTTATGCGGCACTAATCCAGCACAAAAGCCAATATTCTATCAAAAACACATGACGCAGCATATGATCGAAGGTGTGCCGCGCGATTGGATGAAGGATTGCGTCAATGTTTTCCTGATCCGTCATCCTGCACGGGTCATCGCCAGCTATGCGGCAAAACGTGAGAATCCAACATTAGACGATATTGGTTTTCGCCAACAGGCAGAGCTATTTGATTTGGTCACAAGTTGGGGTCAGATACCCGTGGTGATTGATAGTAATGACATCAGGGCAGATCCATTTGGTATGCTTAACAAGCTGTGCGATGCGATTGCCTTGCCATTTTCCCCAAACATGCTGAGCTGGCAAAAGGGGGGCCACAAGGATGATGGCGCTTGGGCGGCTCATTGGTATGGGGCGGTTTGGAATTCGACGGGTTTTGCGGGAATCGAGGGGCCGTTGCCGGAAGTGCCGGAACAGTTGCAGTCAGTTTTAGACGCCGCATTGCCGTTTTATGAAAAGTTGAAATTGCACAAGGTGTAGTGCTGGTCGCCGCGCGCCTCTCAAAATAAAAAACGCCCCGTGAACAGGGGCGTTTTTTCGTAGGCTGAGACAGTTGCAAGCCACGCGTTATTTGCTAACGCGCTTGTTGCGGGCTGCGATCAGTTTCAATCTCAGGGCTTGAAGTTGGATAAAGCCAGCGGCGTCTTTTTGGTCATATGCACCAGCATCCTCTTCAAAGGTGACGTGCGCCTCTGAATATAGGGAGTGTTCTGACCAACGGCCAACACAGGATGCCATACCTTTGTACAATTTAAGGCGAACAGTCCCGGTGACATGGGTTTGCGATGCGTCGATTGCTGCCTGCAACATTTCGCGCTCCGGGCTGTACCAGAAACCGTTGTAGATCAATTCCGCGTATTTCGGCATCAGTTCGTCTTTTAGGTGCATCGCGCCGCGGTCCATGGTGATGGATTCAATGCCACGGTGCGCCTCGAGCAAAAGCGTGCCGCCAGGTGTTTCGTAGATGCCACGCGATTTCATGCCGACAAACCGGCCTTCAACCAGATCAAGACGGCCAATACCGTGTTTTCCACCGTATTCGTTTAGCTTGGTCAGGATAGTTGCCGGGCTCATTGCCTCGCCGTTGATGCTGACAGCGTCGCCTTTTTCGAATCCAACTTCGATGAACTCGGGCGTGTTGGGCGCGTCTTCGGGATTTACGGTGCGCTGATAGACGTAATCTGGTGCAGCAATGGCCGGGTCTTCTAGAACCTTACCTTCGGAAGAGGTGTGCAGCAGGTTTGCGTCAACCGAGAAGGGTGCCTCGCCGCGTTTGTCTTTTGCGACAGGAATTTGGTTCTGCTCCGCAAATTCCAACAAGCGGGTACGGCTGGTCAAATCCCACTCACGCCAAGGTGCGATGACCTTGATATCGGGGTTCAGTGCATATGCGGCCAATTCGAACCGAACCTGATCGTTGCCCTTGCCGGTGGCACCGTGGGCGACGGCGTCCGCGCCTGTTGCCTCTGCAATTTCTACCAACCGCTTGGAAATCAAGGGGCGCGCGATAGACGTGCCAAGCAGGTACAACCCTTCGTACAGCGCATTGGCGCGGAACATTGGGAATACAAAGTCACGTACAAACTCTTCGCGTACATCCTCAATGTAAATATTTTCGGGGGCGATCCCTAGCAACTCGGCCTTTTGACGCGCAGGCTCTAGCTCCTCACCTTGACCAAGGTCAGCGGTGAAAGTGATCACTTCGCACCCATACTCAGTTTGCAACCATTTCAGGATGATGGAGGTATCAAGACCGCCTGAATAGGCTAGAACAACTTTCTTGGGCGCGGACATGTCGGATTCCTTTATACGTATATCGCGCGGGCGATATCGCTTTTTGTCTGTCAGAGCAAGCTGTGCGCAAAGCGAACCTAAAAATACATGCTTGGGTGGGTTTGTAATTGTCGGTTTTGAGGTTCTCGCCCGCGCGCACGGTATTCTTATGTATGCTTTGCGGCTAGGCCTTGCGTTGCTGTCAAGCATGCGCCAATCAGGATCGCATGAATGAATTTCGTGATCTTGCCCGCCTAGCCGAAACCGCAATGCGGGATGTGTTTGAGCAAACACCTCTGCAACGCAATGCCCATTTGTCTGATCGGTTCAACGCAGAGATTTATTTGAAGCGCGAAGATTTGACGCCAGTGCGGTCCTACAAGCTTCGCGGTGCATTTAACGCGATGCGCAAAGTATTAGCTGCCAATCCCGATCGCGATAGGTTTGTCTGCGCGAGTGCAGGTAATCACGCGCAGGGCGTCGCCTATATGTGCAAACACTTTGGCGTTCGGGGTGTGATTTTCATGCCCGTGACCACACCACAACAAAAGGTTTTCAAAACTGAGGTGTTTGGCGGCGATAACATTGAGATACGCCTGATTGGTGACTATTTCGATGACACGCTTGCAGCCGCGCAAAGCTATTGTAGCGATGCTGGGGCGGTGTTTTTGTCACCGTTTGACGACGAGGATGTGATTGAGGGACAGGCATCAGTCGCGGCAGAGATCATGACACAATTAGGCGCTGCGCCAGATCATGTTGTTTTGCCCGTTGGCGGGGGCGGATTGTCCGCTGGTGTTAGTAGCTTTTTTGGATCTAAAACTGCGTTTACATTAGTCGAGCCGCAAGGTGCTGGCAGTTTGGCAGCCGCGCTTAGGGCGAAACGCCCGACAACTCTGGAACGGATTGATGGATTTGTTGATGGTGCGGCAGTTGCCCGAATTGGCGAAAAAACATTTGAGAGACTGAAGCATTTCGACGTTGCCAATGTGATCTCTGCCCCTGAAGATCGCATTTGCACAACAATGATCGAGATGTTGAATGTTGAGGGAATCGTTCTGGAACCAGCGGGTGCCTTGGCCATAGATGCGTTGGTCGATATCGCCGAAAAGATCAAAGGTAAGACCGTTGTATGCGTGACGTCTGGAGGAAATTTCGATTTCGAACGCTTGCCAGAGGTTAAAGAGCGGGCGTTGCGATATTCGGGGTTTAAAAAGTACTTTATCTTACGGCTGCCTCAGCGGCCCGGCGCACTGAAAGAGTTTTTGGGTATATTAGGCCCTGATGATGACATTGCGCGGTTTGAGTATTTGAAAAAATCAGCCCGCAATTTTGGGTCGGTATTGATCGGTATTGAAGCGCGAAGGCCGGGTAGTTTTGAGGGCTTGTTCGCAAGACTTGATGCCGCCGGATTTACCTACACTGATATCACAAGCGATGAAACATTAGCGCAATTCCTGATTTGAAGATCATGTCAGGCTGCCCGGTTCGCTTCTAGCTTTCCAGTGAATTCGATCTTTGAACTGTCAAAACAGTCCAAAATCGGGCCCAAGTCTACGGATGCGGCTTTACCGACCGCGGAGGCGCTTTCGCCGCTTTGGCATAGGACTGAAAAGGCACGAAACCCTAGATTAAGTGCAGACCCCTTGAGGAAATGAAGATCTTCTTCCAAGCGAGAAATATCGGGAGTTGATCGCAGGCGTTCAATCACCTCTTCAACCTCATCTAGGAAAAGTTCGACAACCTCGGCAAAGTCTTCTGCGCCGATCTCGCTCTGCAACTCTTCAACGCGACTCCAATCAATCATGCCATTTCTCCGGTTAGTTTTTTCTAATCTATTATGCAGATGGTAAATTTGCTCCTTCTACTCAATCAAAAAACAGTGCGAATTTTAGTCTTCATCAGTCGTTAAGTGCTGAAAAGTTACAGAGAGGAGGACACAGCAAATAGTCGAATCAAGGTGGCAGTATTGCAAATCGCGCCCAAAAATATTCCTGATACCCTTTCAGAAGGGACCGCAATCAAGCAAATCCTTGTGGTTGATGATAGCCGTTTGCAGCGAAAAATTCTGTCCGCCTCTCTGACGCGCCGAGGATATGAGGTGCTTGAGGCAGCCTCGGGTCAAGAGGCACTAGATTTATGCGCCACGACACGTCCCGATTTGGTGCTTAGCGATTGGATGATGCCCGGTATGAATGGGCTAGAGTTTTGTCAGGCATTTAGGGCGTTGCCGGGGGATGAATACGGCTATTTCATCCTACTGACATCGAAATCAGAAAAAGATGAAATCGCCCGTGGCTTTGAAAGCGGCGCTGATGATTTCTTGACCAAGCCAGTTAATACACATGAATTACAGGCCCGGATCGTTGCGGGTGAACGAATTCTGCAAATGCAACGGGAACTTACGCAAAACAACCGCGTGATTACTGAAACGCTGTCCGAGTTGCAGCGTGTTTACGAAGCGATTGACCACGATCTGATTGAAGCTGAAAAACTACAACAATCTCTTATTCGAAACAGGTATCAGGACTATGGCGGCGGTGTTGTATCTTTGACTTTGCAGTCGTCCGGTCATGTAGGGGGCGATTTGGTCGGCCACTATGCGATCAGTGAAACCCGTGTTGGTTTGTATTCCATAGATGTTTCTGGCCATGGAATCAGTTCGGCGCTCATGACTGCGCGGCTTGATGGGTATTTGTCCACATCAACACCAGATCAGAATGTTGCCTTACAGGTCCGGCCAGATGGAACCTATGCGCATCTTGATCCAAGTGAGGTAATAAGACGACTTAACAGCCTTATCCTGGAGGAGATGGAAACAGAGCTATACTTCACGATGATACTGGCTGATGTGGATCTTGTGACTGGGCGCGTAATTATGGCGCAGGCCGGACATCCACATCCAGTTGTTCAGCGCGTCGATGGCAGTGTCGAGCAAGATGGCCCTGGGGGATTGCCAGTTGGGCTAATCGCGGATGCCGAGTTCTCTCAATTCGAAGTGCAGTTGCGGCCGGGAGATCGGCTTTTGATTCTGTCGGATGGCGTGACGGAATGCCCTGATATGGCTGGTGGAATGCTGGGCGAAGAGGGTTTGGAGGATATGGTTAGGCGATTGCATGACCAAGAAATCCGCGTGGTTCTTGAGGAGTTGCTTTGGCTGCTTGCTGAGTTTGCAGGTGATCAGGGGTTTCCGGATGATATTTCAGGCATCCTTTTTGAATTTAAAGGTTTACAGGGCTAGCGTCCAAAAAACGCCTGTTTAGCAAAGAAGTTATCCCCTTCATTTCCCAGATATTTAAACGCATCGCTGGCTGTCATCCAGATTGCGGTGTGGTGGGGTTCTGTTGGCGGTCCAAGTTTCAGGACGGGGCGCGACACATAGATGGTGCATAGCTTTTCTGCCCAAAGATCGTATTCGGGCATAAAAGTAAATCGACGGTAGGCACCAAGACGACGGGGTCTGGCCATTGACCATCCGGTTTCTTCGTGGACTTCTCGATGTAAGGCAGTGATCGGATTTTCTCCGGGATCAATGCCACCACCGGGCAATTGATACTCTGGCGCAGTCATCCAATCAGGATTCATTTGACGGGTAATCAGTAATTCGGATCCACGCATCAAAACCACGTATGCGCCGGGCCGACGGATGTATCGACGTTGCCTCTCTGGGGGAGTTCCGAAGCGTTTGATCATTTGTCTGCCTTTTCCTTCGACTTGCCGCCCCTATATAGTCACGGTATGGCAAGTTAACGCCTTTAAGGAAAGCCTATGACTCTTGGTACTCAAATCGCTTGGGACGACACAGTTCTGCCGTTTCAGTTAGACAAATCAGATATTCGCGGTCGCATTGCGCGCCTTGATGGCGTGCTGCACGGTATTTTAAAACAGCACAACTATCCCGCTCAGGTCGAGGCGTTGGTTGCTGAAATGGCGCTGCTGACTGCTTTGATTGGACAAACCCTAAAATTGCAATGGAAGCTTTCGCTTCAAGTGCAAACCAAGGGCGCAGTTCGGATGATTGCAACCGATTACTATGGTCCCACCGAAGAAGGTGAGGCTGCTAGGATTCGTGCCTATGCCAGTTTCGATGCGGATCGGCTAACGGATGATGCGCCATTTGATCAATTGGGTGACGGGTATTTTGCGTTGTTGATTGATCAAGGCGCGGGCATGACGCCCTATCAAGGCATTACCCCAATTTCGGGCGGTTCCCTGAAGGCGTGCGCTGAAGCGTATTTTGCGCAATCAGAACAGCTTCCCACACGTTTTGCATTACGTTTTGGGAAATCTATCGAGCCTGGCGTTCCGGAGCATTGGCGCGCTGGCGGTGTGATGCTGCAACATATGCCCAAGGCATCCCCTCATGTGGCCGACAAAGAGGGCACAACCGAGGATGGTTTGTTGAGTGCGCAAGATTTGTTGGAAGATGATGAGGGTGAAAACTGGAATCGGGCTAACATATTGCTAGATTCAGTAGAAGAATTAGAGCTGATCGGCCCTTCCTTGCCGCCTACAGATTTGTTGGTCCGCCTGTTTCACGAGGAGAATCCACGTGTTTTTGACAGTCAGCCAGTACGTTTTGGCTGCACATGTTCAGCTGAGCGTGTGCGCGAAAGCCTGTCAATTTATTCAGCTAAAGATATTAGCACTATGACGACCAGCGAAGGACGTGTGACCGCGGACTGTCAATTCTGTGGGGCACATTATGATCTTGATCCATCAAGCGTCGGGTTTGAGGCCAAGAATGGTTGATCCGCTTGCGTCCTTGCTGTCTGCACTTGCTCGCAGCAGCGGGGCGTCCTCGGATTTTGATCTAAATCCCGACGTTCGGCTGCCCGCAGGACGAAAATTGCGCGCCGCTGGAGTTCTTATTCCTATCGAAATGCGTGCAGATGTTCCGCACGTCATTCTGACAAAGCGATCGTCTGCCCTGAAACACCATCCCGGCCAGATATCTTTTCCGGGTGGCAAGCAAGAAGAGCACGACACAGATGTAGTTGCGACTGCATTGCGTGAGGCACATGAGGAGATCGGTCTGCCGCCGCAAAAAGTTAAAGTTCTTGGTAGTTTACCAACACATGAAACCGTGACCAGTTTTGTGATGTCGCCGGTTGTTGGCCTGATCACATCTGAATTTTCACCGCGACCTGAGCTGGGAGAGGTAGAAGAGGTTTTTTCAGTGCCCTTGGCGCACATCACTGATGTGACTCGCTTTTCGATCCAAGGGCGACGCTGGCGTGGGCAACGACGGCATTATTACACTGTTCCTTTTGGCCCCTATTATATCTGGGGGGCGACGGCGCGCATTTTGCGGGGCTTGGCAGAAAGAATGTCACCGTGAGACTTAGCGGAAGCTGGTTGAAAAACCCGGCAACTCAAGCGGTGTGCGAGATGTTGTTAAAGGCCGGGTATCAGGCCTTGTTTGTGGGCGGTTGTGTGCGCAATGAACTGCTTAGCGAGCCAGTTGCTGACATAGATATTTCCACCGATGCATTACCTAATCGCGTGATTAGCCTTGCGAAAATGGCGGGGCTTCGCGCGCTACCTACAGGGATCGAACATGGCACCGTGACGGTGATAGCCGATGGTGTTCCACATGAAATCACGACTTTTCGTCAGGATGTCGAAACCGATGGACGTCATGCTGTTGTCTCGTTTTCCGATTGTATTGACGATGATGCACGGCGCCGCGATTTCACGATGAACGCACTATATGCAACTGCGGATGGTGATGTTGTTGATCCCTTAGGGGAGGGGCTGAGTGATCTAAACGCCCGATGTTTCCGTTTTATCGAGGATGCTGACCGACGCATCCGCGAAGACTATTTGCGGATTTTACGCTATTTCCGCTTTCATGCTTGGTATGGTGATCCCGATGCAGGCATGGATGCCGATGCATTGGCTGCGATAGCAGCGAATTTGGACGGATTAGGGTCTCTTTCAAAAGAGCGCGTTGGGTCTGAAATGTTGAAATTATTGGCTGCACGCAATCCAGCACCTTCAGTCGCCGCGATGCGTCAGACCGGCGTTCTGCCCTTTGTAATAGATGGTGCCGATGATCGCGCTCTGGCTCCGCTCGTACATCTTGAGGCAGATTTGCAAATTGATCCAATTCGGCGGCTCGCTGCGCTGGGCGGTGAAAATGTTGCGAAACTTTTGCGATTGTCCAAACGTCAGGCGAAGTCGTTGGAGGTTTTTCGCCAAGGCATTGGAAACACGCAAGGCGCAGCTGAGCTTGGGTATCGACATGGCATTGAAACGGGCATGGGGATTTTGACTCTACGCAGTGCTGTTTTTGAAACGCCAATCGTGCAGGATACTTGGGCGGAGCTATCACGCGGTGCTTTGGCAAAGTTCCCGATTAGGGCGGCGGACCTTATGCGAAATTATTCGGGGCCTGCATTAGGGCGCGCATTAACACTGCTTGAGAAGCGGTGGGTAGATTCTGGCTTTCTGCTTACCAAAGAGGAATTGCTTGCCTCATGACGATTGACCCGCTTTACGGTTTTTTGTTCTTGGGTGCGTTTTCGCCAGGACCAAATATTATTATGGTTGCCACGTCTGGTGCGCGGTTTGGGTTTCGGCGCACGATTCCAAACATATTTGGGATCCTCTTGGGAGTTGGAATCATTGCTGGCTTAGCCGGGCTAGGCATGGGGACATTGCTCAATCAATTTCCGGTTCTCAAAACAGCAATGCGCGTGGTGTCTGTTGGGTGGATGCTTTGGTTAGCTTGGGGGTTATGGCATGCAAGGCCGCTTGGCGAATCGGATAATGACAAGCCCATGGGATTTATTGAATCTGTTCTATTTCAATGGGTAAATCCAAAACTATGGGCAATTTCGTTTGCTGCCTCATCTGGCTACCCTTCTGATCGCACACCAATAGAGGAAGCGTTCAGACTATCCACGGCGTTGATGGAAGTTAACACGCTTGCGTTGACGTTCTGGAGTTTGACGGGGGTCGCGTTGTCATACCTGTTGAAGCACGCATTTGCGTGGATGATATTCACCCGAACCATGGCATTCAGTTTGGTACTTGTCGGAGTGCTGTTGCTGGTGCCATAGGCTGGTCATCTGGATTGACATGTATTCCACGTTGGTCCAACGTTTCGTTTTAGCCTGAAGGAGGGTGCAGAATGTATCGTGGGATTTGGCACACCTGAGCCACAACTTGACGTAAGTCGGGTTTAGCTCTGTCGTTTAGACGTCGTGGCCTTGCCCGAAGCATTTTGTATTTTTAGCCCCAAAGGCTCCCTTCATGTTTAAATTTTTCGAAAACCTTGTAGACCCTTATTGCGTATATCCCGAGGGAGACACGCCCCCGACACGCATGTGGCCGTTTATGATGGCCTATGCGCGCCCGTTCAAAGCAGTGTTTTGGGCGGCGGCAATCATGTCCATCGTGGTCGCCGCTGTAGAGGTGGGTCTGATCTATTACATGGGCCGCATCGTCGATCTGTTGTCAGGAAATCCCGCAGAGGTATGGGAGCGGTATGGCAATGAGATGATCATAGCCGCGCTTTTCATCGCTTTCATTCGACCCCTCTTGCAGGTGGTGGATGTCATGCTTTTGAATAACGCGATCTTGCCAAACTTTGGGACGTTGATCAGGTGGCGCGCGCACAAACACGTATTGCGCCAGTCGGTTGGTTGGTTCGAAAGTGATTTTGCAGGGCGAATTGCTAATCGCGTGATGCAAACCCCACCCGCGGCGGGCGAAGCGGTGTTTCAGGTGTTTGACGCGATCACGTTTTCGATTGCGTATTTTCTCGGGGCAGGGGTGTTACTGGCGAACTCAGATCCCCGTTTATTACTGCCATTATTAGGGTGGCTGGTGCTCTATGGGTTGCTTGTTGCGTGGACGGTGCGCCGTGTCGGGCCGGCGTCTCAGGCGGCTTCTGATGCGCGCTCTCAGGTGACTGGTCGTGTGGTGGATTCCTATACAAACATCCATTCAGTCAAATTATTTGCCCATAACAATCTTGAACTTGCCTATGCAAAAGAGGCGATTGAAAACACGCGAACCACATTCTTTGCCGAGATGCGGATCTATTCTGTGATGGATATCACGCTGGTTGCGTTGAATGGTTTGTTGATTTTGGGAGTTGTTGGTTGGGCATTTTGGTTGTGGATGCAGGGTTCCGCCAGCGTCGGCGTTGTCGCTGCTGCCACGGCATTGGCGTTGCGTCTGAATTCAATGACGGGTTGGATCATGTGGGCGCTAACGTCATTTTTCCGCCAATTAGGAGTCGTCGCTGAGGGAATGCAAACGATTGCCCAGCCGATCGGGTTGGTGGATGCGCCAAATGCAAAACATCTTCAGATCGAGAAGGGTGAAATCGAAATTCAATCGCTTTCTCATCACTATGGTCGCGAAGTTGGTGGGTTAGACGGTATTAATCTGACGATTACACCGGGTGAAAAGATTGGATTAATCGGGCGATCCGGCGCGGGCAAGTCTACCTTGGTAAAACTCCTGCTTAGGTTTTACGACGCAGACGCAGGGCGCATTTTGATTGATGGTCAGGATATTGCCACGGTCACCCAAGATTCGCTGCGGGATATGATTGGCATGGTGCAGCAAGACAGTTCGCTTATGCACCGCTCAGTTCGGGATAATATTTTGTACGGCAGTCCTGGGGCTTCGGATGCAGAGGTGATTGCCGCCGCGCAAAAGGCAGAGGCGCATGATTTCATCTTGGGTCTAGCGGATTCAGAGGGTCGTACTGGATATGATGCCCAAGTTGGTGAGCGCGGCGTTAAGCTGTCTGGCGGGCAACGTCAGCGCATAACCTTGGCGCGCGTAATCCTAAAGGATGCACCTATTTTGTTGCTGGACGAGGCGACCTCTGCTTTGGATAGCGAGGTAGAGGCGGCAATACAAAAAACCCTGTACGGTATGATGGAAGGCAAATCTGTGATCGCCATTGCGCATAGACTGTCCACCATCGCGCAAATGGATCGTATTCTGGTGATGGATCAGGGGCGCATTGTCGAGGCTGGGAGCCATGCACAATTGCTGGAATTGAACGGGCTGTACGCAAGTTTTTGGCAACGCCAATCTGGTGGCTTTCTGGTGGCGGACGTTACCGAATAACCTGATGCACTCCCTGTTTTGATCAACGGTCGGGGTCTTTTTGCTGGGAATGAACCTGTAGGGCTGTTCAGTGTGCCATTGCCGCGCTAAGGGCAGTGCATGACAGAACATGTGATTTCCCGATTGGGCCATCAGGGTGACGGCATTGCCGAAGGCCCTGTATTTGCTCAACTGACCTTGCCCGGTGAAACCGTAAGCGGAACGCTTGACGGTACGCGCCTGACCGATGTGCGGATCGTTGAACCGTCGGAAAACCGCGTAAAAGCGCCTTGCAGGCACTACAAAAGTTGCGGGGGCTGTATCTTGCAACACGCAACAGATGAATTTGTTGCGGATTGGAAGGTAGATGTTGTGCGGCATGCATTGGCGGCGCAATCTCTAGATGCAGAATTTCGCCCAATCGAAACCTCGCCCATTCTTAGCCGACGCCGTGTCACGATTTCGGCCCGGCGTACCAAAAAGGGCGCATTGGCCGGATTCCATATGCGGTCTTCGGATGTTATTATTGATATTCCAGATTGCCAGTTGATTCACCCAAGCCTGAAGCCGGCACTAAAAATGGCTAAAACACTGACGGTTCTTGGTGCGTCGCGTAAGGGTGAGTTGTCCATTACAGCGACTTTATCACCAGAAGGCATTGATCTAGCCGTAACAGGTGGGCGGCCCTTGGATGGTCCCTTTATGGCGTCTCTTGGCCAAGAAGCGCAGCGCATGGGGGTTGCTCGATTGACTTGGGGCGGTGAGGTCATTGCCATGCAGGCACCACCTTGGCAACCTTTTGGGTCGGCGCGTGTGACACCTCCTCCCGGTGGGTTTTTGCAGGCCACCCGTGAGGGAGAGGCATCTTTGTTAAAGGCAATTCAGGAATGCGTAGGAAATGCGCCAAAGGTGATTGATCTGTTTGCAGGGTGCGGCACGTTTTCATTGCCATTGGCGGCAAAGTCGAAAGTGCATGCCGTTGAGGGCGAAGACAGCATGTTGGCTGCTCTGAATACAGGGTGGCGGACGGCCTTGGGATTGAAACCTGTCACCACTGAAACCAGAGATTTATTTCGTAACCCGATTATTGCTGCGGATCTGAAATATGATGCCGTTGTTATTGATCCGCCTCGTGCTGGTGCCGAAGCGCAGACACGCGAATTGGCACAGTCAAAGGTGCCGATGATCGCATTTGTGTCCTGTAATCCGGTAACTTTCGCCAGAGATGCGGCGATTCTTATCAAGGGTGGTTACAAGCTAAATTGGGTGCAAGTCGTGGATCAATTCCGCTGGTCTAGCCATATTGAGGTGGTCGGCAGTTTTTCGCGGGCTTGACCTTGATCACTTTGACGTGAGTATCCCGGCCACAATTACTCACTACTCTGGTGCAGACTGAGCCGAAAAATAGATACAGGGATTTTGAGATGCGCTTTATTTCGATTTTGTTAACCGTCGCAATTGCGCTGGGCGCCGCGGGTTGCTCAAAATTTGAAAGATACACTGGGCCGCAGGTAACGCGCGTTTTGATCTATAAAGAACAGCGCAAACTTTACCTGATGCATCATGACAAAACACTTCGTGAATACGATGTGGGGCTTGGCTTTGCGCCGGTTGGGCATAAACAGGTTCGCGGTGACGGGCGCACGCCAATAGGTGAATACAAAATTGATAGGCGTAACCCGAATAGTGAATTCCACCTGTCGATCGGGATCTCGTATCCTAACACCGCGGATCGGGCATTTGCGCGTTCACTTGGCGAAAGTCCGGGCGGAGACATCTTCATCCATGGTCGCCCGTGGAAGTACCGTAAAGGCGGACAGGATTGGACGGCAGGCTGTATTGCTGTGAACAATCAGGAAATTCAGGAAATCTATGCGATGGTCACGAATGGCACACCGATCTCAATTTACCCTTGAAGATCAGCAAGTTCGGATGGCGTATTAGCGGGCGCACCCATCACTAGTGTCCACCAGATTTTGCCATTTGGCTCTTGGAACCAAGCAAACCCCATATGCGCTGCTGCGGGATCAAGGATCACTTGCTGTGTGCCTTCTTCCTGCATCCATGCGCCCAGCGTCTCTAGCTCGGTTTCATAAGTTTCAGAGATATTTTCGCCGCTAAGCTTGCCCTGATAGCCTACACGCGCCACGCGTTCCAACGGCGACGACCCATCAGAACCAAAGTGCCAAGGCCGGTTTTGGATCGACATATCACGTGCATGGGTGGCCGCTGCGGCATTTAACTTCGCGTCTAGTTCAACGGGTCCAGCACCGTGTGCCTGACGAAGTGCATTGACGGAATCCAGCATGTTGAACTGAACCTTAGAGGGGTTTTTCCCTGAAAGCCTGTAAAGCCGCGCACCTTCGCTTGTAGTGTAGGTGCCATCGGTACAGGCGCTTAGCCCGATTACCGCTGCGAACAAAAGTCCCAAAATGCGCGTCATATCGTTATTCCACTTACTTTATCAGTATTCGCTCATGTACCTTACGACCCGTTGCTTTGAAAACCCACATCACCGTGTGTATGCAAAATAACGCCTCTTTGATTTGCGACTGCGGCTTTCCGGTCATATTGTGCGTGAAAACTCATATTCGTTTGATCGGAGTAGATGATGGCAGAGCAATTCAAATACGGACTTGGACGTCGTGCCTTTTTGGCAAGTGGGGCCGCGTTCATTGGCGCCCCTGCCTTGGCTCAGGATGTCGATGACACCAGCACGGTCGAGCTTGAGACCGATGTGACCGAGACCGCCTCTCGGAATATATCCAGTTTTCGCTCGTTGGAGTGGCAACCCTATTTTAGTAACCTTAAGGGAGGTGCCGTTTTGGTGGATATCACCAGCCGGGCACTGCACTTTTGGTCCGAGGATGAAAGCGTTTATAAGTTGTTCCCCTCCAGCGTTCCTTTGACTGAGGATCTAACGCGCCGTGGCCGCACTAAGATTACGCGCAAGGTTGTCGGCCCTAGCTGGCGACCAACGCCCGCAATGCGCAAACGCAATCCCGAATGGCCCGATTTTGTTGAGCCTGGCCCTACCAATCCACTGGGAACGCATGCACTCTACCTAAGTTGGACGTACTACCGTATCCACGGCACGCACGACACACGCAAGATTGGCCGCCGGTCGTCAAACGGGTGCGTGGGGCTGTATAATGAACACATCGCAGAATTGTTCGAATTGACCAAGGTTGGCACCCAAGTGTTGCTAATTTGACGACATTGGGGCAATTGCGCGACGTCTCTCTCTAAGTTGGGTTTGCAATCCCATACCTTTGATGTTTAGACAGAGACCACGAGGTTAAGTCTTGGGTGCTTGCTATGGGACATTCTGTAGCGGGCTATTACTGGAGGTTACTATGAAAAAATTCGCACTCGCAGCCGCAATGACTGCATTCGCATCAACCGCATTTGCTGGTTCTATGGCTGATCCAATTGTTGAGCCAGTTGTAATTGAAGAAGCAGCAGCTTCTTCTTCTGCTTCCGGCATCTGGGTACCACTGGTACTTTTGGCCATTGTTGCAGCAGTTGTTGCTGACTAATTCAGCTAACGCTGGAAAATTAGAGGCGGTACCTTCGGGTGCCGCCTTTTTTATGTTACAGAAAATGTTGCAAATTACGTTGGTTCGGCAATAATGCACCTATCATGTTATTTGCCAAGGCGCGTATTTCGCGTCAAATTAATATGTGTAAATAATCAAATTGCCCTAGATACCGGGGCGCAAAAACCTGGGAATAAATCATGAAAAAATTCGCACTCGCAGCCGCAATGACCGCTTTCGCATCAACCGCATTTGCTGGTTCTATGGCTGATCCAATTGTTGAGCCAGTTGTAATTGAAGAAGCAGCAGCTTCTTCTTCTGCTTCCGGCATCTGGGTACCACTGGTACTTTTGGCCATTGTTGCAGCAGTTGTTGCTGACTAAAATGTTTCCACATAAACCTGAGACTGGGTTGTGTGGAAACATTGCACGACACACAGGTGTTGTGGGCGTTTCGAGAAAACCGGTGATTCAAGTTTTTCTCAAAACGCTTTAATTCAGCTAACGCTGGAAAACAAAAAGGCGGTACCTCTGGGTGCCGCCTTTTTTGTTGGTTCTACGAAATCCAGCCACCTAGGTTTTCCTCAATCATCTTGCACAGCGCGCTGATGTGCGCGGGATCATCGTTCAGGCAGGGGATATAGGTGAATTGCTCGCCGCCAGCATGCTCAAAACTCTCTTTGATCTCTTCGTTGATCTCTTCCAGTGTTTCGATGCAATCGGCAGAGAACGCAGGCGCAATCACGGCGATCTTTTTCTTGCCAGTTTCGGCCAGTCGCGCGACCTCTTCAACTGTATAAGGTTGCAACCATTCCTCGGGGCCAAATTTTGATTGGAACGTGGTCACCAGATCGGTGTCAGCCCAACCCAAACGCTCCTTTAGCAGTCGGGTCGTTTTTGCACAGTGGCAATGATACGGATCACCTTGCATAAGGTATCGCTGCGGCATCCCGTGATAACTGACAACTAGGATGTCGGGCTTTTCTTCCGCAGCGGCATAGCTCTGTTCAACCGACAAGGCCAAGGCATCAATATACGCCGGTTGATCATAATAGGGCGCAATCGTACGGGCGGCTGGTTGCCATGTTTCTTTCATGAGGGCGCGAAAAAACTCGTCATTTGCTGTGGCCGACGTCGCACCCGCGTAATGTGGATACAACGGTACAAATAGAATGCGTTCGCATCCGGCCTGAACCATTTCACGCACCTTGGATTGGGTGGATGGATTTCCATAACGCATGCAAAAATCCACCATGACCTTATCGCCGTAACGCTCGGTCAAGGTGGCGCGCATTGCGGTGGTTTGGTCTCTTGTAATGGTCATCAAAGGGCTTTCGCCTTTGTCATGGTTCCAGATGGATTTATACGCCGCGCCGCTGGAAAACGGGCGCTTTGTCAAAATGATCAGCTGCAATAGCGGCTGCCACTTCCATCGTGGATAATCAATGACGCGACGGTCTGACAAAAACTCGCTTAGATATCTGCGCATTGACCAATAGTCGTAACCATCCGGTGTTCCGAGGTTTGCCAAAAGAATGCCAGTTTTGCCGCGCGCGACACTGGGATGGTCCGCGGGCGCATTCTGCGGGCGAGAGGCTGTTGTGGCGTTTTCCAACTTGGCGAATCCTGTGCTGTGTTATCTGCGGCCATACTCAGAATTGAGCAGGTTCAATCTTTAAGGCTTGCTTCTTTAGTGCCCAATGCCTCGGATAGTCGCGTTACCGCTGATCCGGGTCTCAACGGTTTTGGCTGGCTATCATCCGGGGCCCATCCGGTCATTACAATCATCTCAAAGGTCGCGAGCATGCGACCCTCAGACATGAACTCCTGAGCGTACAGCTCTGCTGCGCGCGTAAGGACACTTGGGCGTGTGCCGCGACGCTGACGCATGGACAGGGCATTGCCCTCGCCCATCGCGCGCAAATCGCGCATCAGGTGCCATGCGGACTCGTATGTTGCGATCAACGGTAGACTGTCCGCAACGGGCATAGCCAAGGTCGCGCGTTGCAGCAATGCCCCCATATCGCGAATTTCACCCATCGGCACGACGCGCGGTGACAATCCGCCTGTTATCTCTGATTCTGCTTGGCCCAGACAAGCACGCAGCTCGTGCAAAGTTTGCCCGCCAAAACCAATCGACATAAACAACCCATCTGGCTGCAAGGCGCGCCTGCATTGGATCAACTGCCCCACCGGGTCATTGGCCCAATGCAGGCACAAGCCATGAATCACCAAGTCATGCGATTCTGTCGTAAGCGATAGGGTGTCGTCATCAGGCACAATCGTGGCACTAGGAAAATACCTAGCCCAAACCTCGGGAAACCCTGTGACAATTGCGATCTTGGTAAACGATCTGTTAACCAGACTCAGTCGATCCTGAATTTCATCGGCTGCCGCTTCCTGCAAAAACATGCCTCGCCCACTGTCAGCGCGGGCACGGTTACGGGACAGCGCCCTGCGGTCGGTCAGAGTAGGTGTATCTTGCATGATCGGAACATAGAATGATCGCAGCAAACATTCAAACAGCCTTACGGTTGGTTTACCCCTCACGTTGCGTGACGTGTGGTGATCTTGTCGAGGGTGATTTTGGCCTGTGTGGTACGTGCTGGCGGGATACGCCGTTTGCTTCCGGTTTGGTCTGCGATTGTTGTGGTATTCCACTGCAAGGGGAGGCCATGGATGATGAAATTGTTCATTGCGACGAATGCATGACCAGTGATCGACCGTGGCAACAGGGGCGTACCGCATTGCTATATAGCAAAAACGCGCGGCGTCTGATTCTGGCTTTGAAACATGGCGATCGTCAGGATATCGCGCGCCCAGCAGCCCAATGGATGGCCCATGTCGCCAAACCTCTATTGTCCTCGCGCATTCTGGTAGCACCGGTGCCCCTGCATTGGACACGTTTGGTGAAACGCCGCTATAATCAGGCAGCTGTATTGGCTGAAACGATTGCACGACAGCTCGGCCTCTCTTACTGCCCCGATTTATTGCAGCGCCCCCGCGAATCGGGAAACATGGAGGGGCTGTCAAAAACAGAACGCTTTGCCAAAGTGAAAAATGCAATCGCCCCTCATCCTAAACGCAAACATCGAATGGCAGGACGCCCGGTTCTATTGGTGGATGATGTTATGACAAGTGGCGCAACGCTTGCCGCTTGTGCGGATGCTTGCTTGCAATCTCGTGCCAGCTTCGTGAATGTTCTAACCCTAGCACGCGTTGCAAAAGATACCTAAATCGCGCAAGACTGCACGCGAACATTAGGATCTATTATGAAACAAGTTGAAATCTATACACGCCCGCTTTGTGGTTTTTGCTCCGCAGCAAAAAGCCTCCTCAACAAAAAGGGCATCGCCTTTGTTGAAATTGATGTTTGGAAAAACCCGGATCGTAAGCCTGAGATGATTCAGCGCTCCAATGGCGGCCGCACGTTCCCACAGATTTTCGTTGCAGATAAGCATATCGGCGGCTGCGATGAATTGATGTCACTGGAACGCTCAGGTAAATTTGACGCGCTTTTGGCAGCCTGACAAATGCGTACAGCCCTGCTTCAGATAACGTCCACCGATGATCCTCTGGAGAATCTGAAGACAGTTCAAACCATGTTGGCAGATGTGGTGGCAGATGGAGCGGCCTATGTGTTGACGCCTGAGGTGACGAATTGTCTGTCCGGCAGCCGTACCCATCAGAATGCTGTGTTATGCCATGAAGACGACGATCCCACACTTTCAGCTTTGCGAGACAGCGCCGCAAAGCACGGTGTTTGGGTGACCATTGGGTCGCTTGGGCTCAAAACGCATTCTGATGATGGCCGCTTCGCGAACCGTCAGTTTTTGATTGATCCAACCGGGCGGATCGTCGCGCGCTATGACAAAATCCACATGTTTGACGTGGATGTCAGCGCCGAAGAAACCTATCGCGAGTCTGATGGATATCGACCGGGAACCAGCGCTGTCGTGGCTAAAACGCCCTTTGGAAACATCGGAATGACGATATGCTACGATGTTCGCTTCCCCAAATTTCATAGGGCATTGGCTCAGGCCGGGGCGGATATTTTAACCGTTCCCGCGGCATTTTCTTACGTCACCGGTGCCGCGCACTGGCACACACTCCTTAGGGCGCGCGCGATAGAAACCGGATGCTGGGTGCTTGCCCCCGCGCAAACAGGCAAACACCCAACTTCACGCGGTCAATCGCGTCAGACCTATGGCCATTCTCTTGTTGTTGCCCCATGGGGTGAGGTAATTGCCGACGCAGGGCAAGAACCCGGAGTGATCTTTGCTGATCTGGACTTGGCAAAGGTGGCTCAGGCGCGCAAACGCGTGCCATCCCTATCGCATGATCGAGAGTTTGATGGCCCAGAGTGATTCCAGCGCCCTTGCGGTGTCCTTGTTTAGCGAAATTTTGATGGCGGATCAGTTGGCCCGCAACCGGTTGACCAAAGCCTTGCCCAAGGGGATGGAGCTTTCGCATTTTTCGGTGCTGAACCACCTTGCCCACTCGGGTACTGAACGCAGCCCTGCGCAGATCGCCAAGGCGTTTCATGTCACCCGCGGAGCCATCACAAACACCCTAGGTAAGCTTGAAACAGCAGGCTATATTCATATTCGCCCGGATTGGGATGATGCACGCCGCAAAATGGTTGCCGTTAGCCCTGCGGGACGCCATGCCCGTGATCGTGCGCTTGCCAGTATCGCCCCGATGATCACGGAACTGGTGCAAGAGATTGGCGAGCCGCGCGTACGTGCCGTGTTGCCGATCCTGCGCGAGCTGCGCGGCAAGCTTGAGCAAGACTAAGCCCTGAAATCTCGTATCAGCTTACTCAGCGGCCAGCGCACTTTGGTCGGAAATTCCAATGTCGATGATGTCACTGACCACCTTGCTCATGACAGATTGAAACTCTGCAAAGCTCGACAAAGGTTTGATCAGAGTTTCATCCATGTATAACGACCGATCAATTTCAATCTGAATGGCGTGTTGCCGACGCGAGGGGCGGCCATAGTGCTGTGTGACATAGGCACCAGCAAAAGGCATATTCCGGGTAACGACAAATCCTGCACCGACAAAGGCCGCCTCAACCTTATCAACGATATCCTGCGCCGCCGCGCCACCGTATCGATCACCCAACACGATTTCGGGCCGTCGGCTTCCTTGCTGTGAAACACCGTCCATCGCTTCGTGCGGCATTGAGTGGCAATCAATTAGAATCGCTTCGCCAAATTCTTCACGCGCATCTGCTAACAATTGCCCCAATCGGTCATGATAGGGTTGCCAATATTTCGCAATGCGTCGCTCGGCCTCGGCGTATGGCAGCTTGCCCTGATAAATTGCCCGACCATTGGCAACAACACGCGGTATAACCCCAAGCCCTGACGCCACACGCGGGTTGTGCTTGTTTGGTGCCGCCCCCTCAATGATCGCTGAATCCAACTCTGCTGCCCCGCGGTTCATATCAATAAAGGCACGGGGTGCCCCCGCTAATAACAGCGGAGATCCCAAATCGGGCGCTTCAGAAAACAAGCGATCAACAAACGCATCTTCCGAACTGCGAATCGTGTGCCCATCCAATACGGATTTTCGGATGAACCAATCGGGATAATCCCTGCCGCTATGGGGCGATGCAAACACAACAGATGAGCGCAGAACGCTTGGTCGTATTACGGAATAGGCATGCTTTGGCATCGTCGCTCCTTCAAGTTAAATCATAGACTGAAAAAGATATGCATCAAAAGCCCTTGAACCCCGTAGCGACTCCTTTTATAGACCCGCTATCGGCACGGGAATTCCGTGCTCCTTTTGTTAGGGGCATCGTTTCTGGCCGGTTTCATGGGCGATTAGCTCAGCGGTAGAGCACTTCGTTGACATCGAAGGGGTCACAAGTTCGATCCTTGTATCGCCCACCATGATTCATTGCCCCGTTCTTTGGGGTGCCCGTTAACTAGGCGCACACCGCGCCGCGATATGAGGAGAAGACCAATGAAGGTCAAAAACTCGCTCCGCTCACTCAAGTCGCGTCATCGCGATTGCCGTGTGGTACGCCGTAAGGGCCGCGTTTATGTGATCAACAAGACGCAACCTCGCTTTAAGGCACGTCAGGGCTAATCCCCTCGAGTGTTGAAAAGATTTAGGGCCGCTCTTCTGAGCGGCCTTTCTTTGTTTGCCTTGTGCAAAATTGGACAAAGACTCTGCATTCAGATGCAGGCCATCACAATTGGTGGCCAAAAGCCCGGCCAAATGTGACACGCATATGCGCGTTTATTCAAAAATTAAGGAAATATTCCAGCCTTGGGGGCGATCAAGCTGCGATCGCACACCCCAAAACAGTTTTGCTCAGTCGTATTTACGCTGATCTTCGATGACCAAACCGTCATTCGGCAAGCTACCGGGCGTGACAAGCTCGATTCGCCCCTTAAGCTTAAGTACATCCGCAATAGAGGCCGCATAGGCATCGCTGTGCGTACCTTCTGTTTCCAACTGAACAGTCATGACGTCCATTTCACCATCCCGGCTCGCGATGATGCGCGCTTTGGTGATTTCATCATGCTTTTCAACCAAGGCCGCAACCTGCTCAGGGCGAACAAACATGCCCTTGATCTTGGCAGTTTGATCAGCGCGACCCATCCACCCTTTGATACGCATATTTGTGCGCCCGCAGGGGCTTTCGCCCGCCATTACGGCAGACATGTCTCCGGTTGCGAATCGAATCAGAGGGTAATCTGGGTTCAATGAGGTAACCACAACCTCCCCAACATCACCCGGTGCGACCGGATTGCCGGTTCCAGGCGTGACTATTTCGACGATGACGTGTTCATCCACAATCATGCCTTCCATAGCGCTGCTTTCATAGGCGATGTTGCCTAGATCGGCCGTCGCATAAGACTGCAAGCATGTGATCCCGCGGTCAGCATATTCCTGACGCAACGAAGGAAACAACGCCCCTCCGCCCACAGCAGCCTTGGAGATCCGCAAAGAGACCCCCATTTCCAGCGCCTTATCCAGGATCACTTTTAGGTAATCTGGCGTACCGGCATAGGCGGTCACACCAATGCTTGCAGCTGCCTGAACTTGCAATTCAGTTTGCCCCGTACCCGCAGGAAGAACCGTGGCTCCCACCGCTCGGGCACCGTTCTCAAAAATCATTCCTGCTGGCGTCAAATGGTAGCCAAAGCAGTTTTGAACGATGTCATCTGCTCCAATGCCGCAAGCATGCAGAAAGCGCCCCATGCGCCACCAATCGTGCCCATTTCCACCGGGCTCGTAGATCGGACCGGGTGATTGGAAAATATGGGCGAAATCAGACACGGGGATATAGTTGAAACCCCCAAGCGGCGGCATTGCTGCTTGCGCTTTGCCTAGGTCAGATTTGCGCAAAACCGGCAGCCTTGCCAAGGCGGACATATCGTTGATTTTGGCGCAATCAATCCCCGCTAACGACTGTGCGTAACCGGGCAAAGATTGGGCGCGGGCGACTTGGGCGGAAAGAGAGGCCGCCAAACTTGTTGCGCGCGCATCGGCACTCCGCGTTTCAAGATCGTCAAAATGTGATGTCTTCTGCATGGTTTTATCCTGCATTGTTTTGCTTCAGGAGCCTGACGTAACTGTCATCGCGTATTTGGTAGATCTATCAGCGGTAGCTGCAGCCATTTTAGCTCAGCCAGCGCTTGCGGCGACGATAAGAGCGCACGTCACGGAATGATCTACGACCTTCATCTGACATACCTAGATAGAATTCCTTCACATCCGGGTTCTCACGAAGCTCATTCGCAGGGCCATCCATAACAACGCGACCTGATTCCAGAATGTATCCGTAATGTGCGTAGCGCAGCGCGACGTTGGTGTTTTGCTCAGCCAATAGGAACGTAACACCCTCGTTTTCATTGATAGATTTAACAATCTGGAAAATCTGTTCAACCAACTGCGGAGCCAATCCCATTGATGGTTCGTCCAACAGGATCGTCTCAGGGCGACTCATCAAGGCGCGTCCGACAGCAACCATTTGCTGCTCGCCACCAGATGTATAACCGGCCTGGGACTTACGACGCTCTTTAAGGCGTGGAAAGTATGTATAAACCATTTCAAGGTCTTGGGCGATTTCGGCACGACTTGATCCGCGCGTATAAGCGCCGGTCATTAGGTTTTCTTCGACGGTAAGGTGCTCAAAACAATGACGCCCTTCCATCACCTGAATAACGCCCCGTTTTACCAACGCAGCCGGATCCAGATCTTGTACGCGATCTCCGCGATACATGATCGACCCTTTGGTGACTTCGCCGCGTTCAGAATGCAGTAGATTGGAGATAGCTTTCAACGTCGTTGTTTTGCCAGCTCCGTTGCCACCCAATAGGGCAGTAATGCCGCCTTTGGGGACGTTTAGGCTTACACCCTTTAGCACGAGGATCACGTGGTTATAGATCACCTCGATATTGTTGACCTCCAACAGGGTCTGTTCTGTGTGACCAGCGTCCAACATGTGCTTTGACTTTCTATTCGATTGAAGGTTCCTCCGGCCAAACGTCGCTTGGCCGGAGGATGATCAATGTTTACTTACAGGCTGATGGCAGTTTGTTTTCAGCGGCATATGCTGCTGAATCCGCTGCTACCAGTGGTTCGATGACAGACATGTCTGAGTCACCAAAGTCGGAAATCAAAGACCAAGTCTTCGCAGTTGCATCCCACTGTGCCACGGCACCTGTGCCAGGACCGCCGTGATTTTCGCATGACACTTTGAAGCTAGGGCCAAAGTTCGGCATGCCCAGAGCAACCATACGCTCTTCGGTGATTTCCAGAGCTTCCATGCCATCACGCATCATTGCTGCATTGATGTCTGCTGTGCCGTGGATTTTCTGTGCTGTCGCTGCTGCCTCGGCTGCAAGCATCGCTGCATACAAACCACGGTTATACAGAGCAGTACCGATCTGATCACCAGCGCCGGCAGCATTGCCCGCTTCAACAACATACTTCTGGATGTCGTCAAATACTGGGAAGTCATCACCAACATTGTGGAAAGTCACAGCTTTATAGCCGTTTGCAGCATCGCCTGCTGGCAAAACGTCATTTTCAGAGCCGGACCACCAAACGCCAATGAAGTTTTCCATTGGGAAACGGATGTTTGCCGCTTCTTGAATGGCAACTTGGTTCATTACGCCCCAGCCCCACATGGTCACATAGTCAGGACGCTCACGACGGATTTGCAGCCACTGTGATTTTTGTTCCTGACCTGGGTGATCCACGGGGATCAGGCTCAGCTCAAAACCGTGCTTTGCAGACAGTTCTTCCAACGTGCGGATAGGCTCTTTGCCATAAGCAGAGTTGTGATAAACCAGAGCGATTTTCTTGCCCTTGATGTCACCGCCGTTAAGGCTCAGCAGGTGGTTAACCACCAAAGATGCGCCATTCCAGTAGTTTGCTGGATAGTTGAATGTGTGGCTGAATACATCGCCGTTGGCTGCAGACGTACGGCCATAGCCCATCGTGTGCATTGGAATGCCATCTGCCATTGTTTTTGGGATCAGCTGATATGTGATACCTGTGGACAGTGGTTGATAAACCAGTGCGCCTTCGCCTTTGGTGGCTTCGTAGCACTCAACACCTTTTTCAGTGTTATAGCCGGTTTCACATTCCAACAGCTTGGTCATAACGCCACCAATGCCGCCGTCGCGTGCGTTCAGCAGGGTCATGTAATCTGCATAGCCGTCAGCGAATGGAATGCCGCCCGCCGCATAAGGACCAGTACGGTAGCTCAGCGAAGGGAACACAAGGTCCGCCATTACTGGCGCCGCGGCCATTACGGCTCCAAGAGCCATTGTTGCTAGTTTAATCTTCATCGGGTTTTTCCTCCCATGGTTATGTCCGATGTGCGGGGCATTGATGCCCCCTTACTTTTGGATTTGGCCCCGCCTTAGTGCGGGAAGGGCCAGAGCCTCAGTTTTTCTTTTGCTACACGCCACAGTTGCGCCAACCCATGCGGCTCGGCGATAAGGAACGTGATGATCAGCGCGCCGATGATCAAAAACTCAAAGTGCGCCGCCAAATCCGTTGGCCAGCCAAGAACGCCAACCAACAGGTTTTTGAGCAATACAGGCAGCAGAACCAAAAAGGCTGCACCGGCAAAGCTACCAAAAATTGATCCAAGGCCACCAATGATGATCATAAAGAGCACGAGGAATGATTTTTGAATGCTAAAGGCTTCGCCAACTTCGACGGCACCCAAATAGACTGCAAAGAACAAGGCACCCGCGATTCCGATGAAAAACGAACTTACAGCAAACGCCGAGAGTTTTGCCTTCAACGGATCAACGCCGATGATTTCCGCAGCGATATCCATATCCCGGATCGCCATCCATTTGCGACCAATAGAGCCCCGCGTCAGATTGCGCGCAATCACCGCACAAAAGGCCAAGATCACTAGGCAGAATAGATATGTCGCCCATGCTTGTGTTTGTGCACCCGTTACGGCTTGACCAAAGATTGTGCGCTCAGGAGCGTTGATTTGGCCCGAAGCAGAGTAGTTGTAAAACCACGGCACCCGGTTGAACAACCACACGAGGAAAAACTGCGCAGCAAGGGTCGCAACAGCGAGGTAAAACCCTTTAATCCGCAGCGATGGCAACCCAAACAAAACCCCAACGCAGGCAGTGACACCACCAGCAAGCAGAACATGAAACAGAATGTTCACCTCGGGAAAGCTGGTCATCAACTTATAGCAGGCATAGGCCCCTACAGCCATGAATCCGCCCGTACCCAGGCTTACCTGACCACAATAGCCGACCAGAATGTTCAGGCCGATTGCCGCGATGGAGTAAATCAGGAACGGCAGAAAGATCGCGTTAACCCAATAATCGTTGATCAATAACGGCACTGCGGCAAAGGCAAACAGCAATACAAAATAGTACCGGTAACGATCGAACTTGATCGGAAAGGTTTGGCTGTCGGCGGCATAGGACGTCTTGTAATCGCCCGCTTCACGATAAAACATCTATTATACCCTCTCGATGATTTTCTCGCCAAACAGACCCTGTGGCCGGAAGACGAGGAACAACAATGCCAAAACATAGGCAAACCAGTTTTCGGTAGCACCACCGACCATTGGGCCGATAGAGAATTCAAACAGTTTTTCGCCGACGCCGATGATCAAACCACCGACAATCGCCCCTGGAATTGAGGTAAACCCACCCAGCATCAATACCGGCAAAGCTTTCAGTGCGATCAGGCTCAGAGAGAACTGAACACCTGATTTTGTACCCCAAACGATACCAGCAACAAGGGCGACAAACCCTGCGACAGACCAAACCATAACCCAGATGAAGTTTAGCGAAATACCAACCGATAGGGCTGCCTGGTGGTCATCTGCAACCGCCCGCATGGCGCGGCCTTGCTTGGTGTATTGGCTGAACAAAACCAGCACGACCACCAGAACTATTGCAATCACAGTCGCGACCAAATCCAGCTTATCTAGGAAAAACCCAAAGAAGTTTTCGTTACCCAGGCCCATCCATTGGGTGTTCTCTTCGATCCAGAAGCTCCCACCTTGTGGCAGGCCAACACTCATCTTCTTGATTTCAGAGCCCCACATCAGATCGCCAAATCCCTCTAGGAAATAGGCAAGACCGATGGTGGCCATAAACAAGATGATAGGCTCTTGGTTCACCAGGTGGCGGAACACAAATTTCTGCACACAAAAGGCAAGCAGCACCATAATGGCCATTGTTAGCAGGATCGCCAAAACCGCGGGAACATGCCAGCCAAAGTGATGCAAATCAGTGCCAAGTGCGGCGTTGATAAGATGCGCAAAAGGCACTTGGCCCTGCATGATACCGACCAAAGTCAGCGCCGAGAAAAGCGCCATAACGCCTTGGGCATAGTTGAAAATGCCCGACGCCTTGTAGATCAATACAAAACCCAACGCGACAAGAGCATAAAGAACCCCCGCCATCAGGCCGTTCATAAGCACCTCAATGCCAAAGATGATATTGTCAGACATTCTGCGCCTCCCCGTGATGTTTCCGGTGACGCATGCACCCGATTTCAGTGATGGACTTAGTCATGAGCGACCCCCAGATAGGCGTCGATCACCGCCTGATTATTGATGACTTCGTCAGGCGTGCCATCCCCGATTTTCTTACCGTAATCCATCACAACAACGCGGTCTGATAGATCCATGACCACGCCCATGTCGTGTTCAATCAAGGCAATAGTCGTGCCAAACTCGTCGTTCGCATCTAGAATAAAGCGGCTCATGTCCTCTTTTTCTTCGACGTTCATGCCGGCCATTGGCTCATCAAGCAGCAAAATCGAAGGTTCCGCAGCAAGTGCGCGTGCCAATTCGACCCGTTTCTTCAATCCATATGGCAACCGCGAAACCGGAGTTTTGCGAATGTGCTGGATTTCAAGAAAATCAATGATCCGTTCGACGGCTTCGCGGTTGGCCATTTCTTCGGCCTCGGCTTTGCCCTTCCAGATCGCTTGTGCAAACAACCCTGTTTTCATCTGGCGAATACGTCCGGTCATGACGTTGTCTAGAACCGACATCCCCTCAAACAAGGCGATGTTTTGGAATGTGCGTGCGATGCCCTGACGTGCAACCTCATAGGGTTTCATCTGCGGACGTTTTTTACCCTTATACCAAACTTCACCTTCCTGAGGGACGTAGAACCCTGAAATGACGTTCAGCATAGATGATTTACCGGCCCCGTTAGGCCCGATAATCGCGCGAATCTCACCTTCACGAATATCAAAACTAATATCAGTGATCGCTTTAACGCCGCCAAACCGTAGGGTAATATTGCGCATTTCCATCACAGTGGGGCCAATAGTGCGACCATCCGCTGTGACATAGCTGTCTGTGCTCACATCATTCATTCTGCGGCCACCTTCTGTGCTGATATCGCCACGACTTCCGTATCAAGCAGGCTCAGATTTGCGCTGATGCTGCCCTTTCGACCATCCTCATAAGTCACTTCGGTAGTGGTCGAGATTTCTGGCAATCCGGCATACAAACCTTCGATCAGATCGCTGAACTTATCTGCAACAACAGCGCGACGAACCTTACGAGTACGGGTCATTTCGCCATCATCCGCGTCCAGCTCTTTGTGCAAGATCAAGAAACGGTGGACCTGACAGCCCGACAGCATAGGATCCTGAGCAACCGATTTGTTGACTGCCTCGATATGTCCCTTAATCGATTGCAGAACACGCGGATGCCCTGCCAATTCCTGATAGGAGGCATAGGCAACATTGTTACGCTCCGCCCAATTGCCCACGGCAGTCAGGTCGATGTTGATAAACGCGACACAACGGTCCCGCCCGTTACCAAACAACACAGCCTCAAGGATATCAGGGAAGAACTTCAGCTTGTTCTCAACATACTTGGGAGCGAACATGCTGCCATCGGTCAATTTGCCCACGTCTTTTGCGCGGTCAATGATCCGAAGATGCCCAGAACCCTCTTCAAAGAAACCAGCATCACCCGTCGCAACCCAACCTTCCGGGTCTTTGGTCGACGCGGTGCTTTCCGGGTTCTTGTAGTATTCAACAAACGTGCCCGGGCTGCGATAAAAGATTTCGCCGTTATCTTCGATTTTGATTTCAACACCCGGCGCAGGAACACCAACGGTATCTGCTCGCACTTCGCCATCCGGTTGGATGGTGATAAATACAGTCGCTTCTGTTTGACCGTAAAGTTGCTTTAGATTGATACCAAGAGAGCGATAGAACTCGAAAATTTCCGGGCCAATTGCTTCACCAGCTGTATATCCGACGCGCACACGGCCAAATCCCAGCGTATCCTTTAGCGGGCCATAAACCAGCATATCGCCTAACGAATATTTCAGACGATCCATGAACCCAACGGGTTTGCCATCCAGAATATCGCCACCAACACGTTTTGCATGCGCCATAAAGTGATGGAACATACGGTATTTCAACTTACTCGCGTCCTCCATACGGATCATGACATCGGTTAGCTGAGTTTCAAAAACACGAGGCGGTGCAAAATAATATGTTGGCCCGATCTCACGTAGATCGGTCATCATTGTTGCCGCGCTCTCGGGGCAGTTTACGCAGAAACCGCTCCAATAGGATTGCCCAACGGAAAAGATGAAATCACCCACCCACGCCATTGGCAAATAGGCCAAAATCTCGTCCTGAGCATTCAACCCATCAAACTCACAAGCGTTCTTTGCGCTCTCAATCACATTGCGATTGGATAGAACAACGCCCTTGGGCTTGCCTGTTGTACCAGATGTATAAAGCATCACGCAGGTGCTGTCATAGGTCAGCTTTGCGCGGCGTTCATCTAGATCGCCCATGAATTCATCGCGGGCAGCGCGCCCTTGCTCTTGAACATGGCTGAACTGATGCAATTTGTGATGATCGTATTTCCGCATACCGCGTGGATCAAGATAGATCATGTGTTCGAACTGGTGCAGACTTTCCTGCACGTCGATCACCTTATCTACCTGTTCCTGATCTTGGGCGATCACAAACCGTGCGCCGCAATGTTCAAGAACATAGGCCATCTCATCTGCGGCATTGTCTTGATATACCGGAACCGGAATTGCGCCCACACATTGAGCTGCAACCATGGACCAGTAAAAATGCGGGCGGTTACGGCCAGCAATAGCGATAAAATCACCTTCTTTTACACCAAGGTTAAGTAACCCCAGCGCAAGTGACTCGATCTCTTGCTCCGCTTCTGCCCAACTCCAAGTTTGCCAGATGCCGTATTCTTTCTCCCGATACGCAGCCTTGCTGGCATATTGGGTGGCGTTCCGCTTCAAAAGCGCCGGAACGGACGCCAGTCCCTCGGTCGCCTGTGACGTCTGTGCCAAATTCATTCCTCCCTAAAGCTCACAATTGCGAGCTGTAATCGCTATTGCGATTCGTCCCCTCATAAGGTGCGCTTTCCACACTGTGCGTCAACTTTTTCGTGAACATTTCCTAAACCTTTCGAATTGTAACCAGTGTAATTTGGTCCTTTGCGACCCTCGTTTCAGGTGCTAGCCCTATTAACGGAGGACGCAAAATGGCACCCCTGTCCAGCATTACTCAAAAAATGACGACCGCAGGGCTGAACCTGATTCAACAAGCATTGTCGATTTATGACAGTGACCTAAAGCTTGTTGTCTCCAACAACCGATTTCGCGAAATGTTTTCCCTGCCAGAGCGTTTCGTGACGCCCGGTGCCAGCTTTCCAGAAACGATTCTGTATTTGGCCGAGCGCGGGGAATACGGTCACATCGGTGATTTCGATGAATTTATTCAAGGGCGCATCAGTCAGGCACTGGCATTTGAACCACATTATGTCGAACGCAAACGGCCAGACGGTAGATGGGTCAGCGTCGAAGGTTCCCCCTTACCCGCGGGCGGTTGGGTGACCGTCTATACCGATATCAGCAGCACCAAACGCCAAGAAAACCTGTTGCGCGCCCGCTCCGAGGTGCTGTCAGATCAGTTGTTGCAACACGCCGAGGAACTCTCTGCGACCAACCGCAAGCTTGAGGCCACAGTCACCGCATTAGAGGAGGCCAAACGCCAGCTCACCGAAAGCGAGGCCCGCACGCGTCTAACCACTGAGATGATGCCCGCCCACATCGCTCACGTCGGGCCGGATTGTTACTATACCTACTCTAACCGTCGGCTTAGTTCGGTGATGCCGGGACGGCCCAGCAACCTTGTTGGTGTCCATATTGGCGATGCCTTGGGAGAAAGCGCTTATACCAAAATTCGCCCCCATCTTGAGGCCGCGCTGAATGGATCGCCATCTGTGTTTGAGTTCAACGACCAGCTCAGCACCCGACGTATCCGTGTCGCCTTTACGCCTGATGCGGAGGAGGGGGTGCATCGTGGTGCCTATATTCTGTCGATGGATATCACCGAAGAAACACAGACTCGCGCCGCCTTGCAACAGACCCGCCGCCGCGAACTTGCTGCGCAGATGACAAGTGGATTGGCGCATGATTTCTCTAATTTGCTAACGATTATCCTTGGGATGCAAAGCAGGATGGAGCGGTTTGACCTGCCCCAAGACGCCCACAAACTTGTCGAGGCAACCCTAGCGGCCGCGCGCCGCGGCGGGACATTGCTAAATCGCATCGCTGACATGACGGGGCACAGCGCGCCTAAATTGGAAGCTGTCGAAATGAGCACAGTTCTAGGTGACCTGCAAACCTTGGCAGGGCCGACGCTTTCAAACGATATGCATTTGCGGATCGAAAACGATGTCCCTTCAATTCCGATCCTCCTTGATCCGGGTACGTTGCAGGATGCTTTGCTGAACCTCATTCTTAACGCTAAGGATGCCTGTGAAGAGCAGGGCGCAATCAGCCTGCATGCGAAACTTGTGCATGACACGTGGCTGCAAATCACCATCAACGATACGGGCACTGGTTTCTCAGAAGAGGCCCTAACGCGCGCTTTAGATCCGTTTTTTACTACCAAGGGCGATGCTGGCTCAGGGCTTGGCCTTGCGATGGTCTATGATACGATTAAATTGATGGGCGGCGAGGTGCGCCTTGCCAATACCGACACAGGCGCGCAGGTCACTCTGCGCCTACCCCTGAGAAAAGCACGAACAGATGATCAACCGGGGTTGGTTTTGTTGGTCGAGGATACGCCGGATTTGCGCAGTGTGATCCGGGATATGCTGACACAACAAGGCCATACCGTGATCGAGGCCGCCAGCGTGGACGAAGCGTTGGTGTTGATCAAAGACCTGCCTGAGATTTCATTGATCCTCACGGATATTTCGCTTGAGGGCGAGACATCCGGCGTTGATCTGATCCGGCAATTGCCGAACGACCCGATCCCGTTTTTCCTAATGACCAGCCTGCCCCCGTCCCATCCGTTGTACATTGAGGGCGCAACACTTGCTCCGGTTTTGCCAAAACCCTTCACTGCCGAAGAGCTCGCTACATTTTTGCATAGTAAGGTGAGAACATGACCGCACCCCTCGTGACAATTCTTGATGATGAACCTGAAATTCGTGCCATTCTGGCCGACGCACTAGAGGACGCGGGTTTTCGCACCATGGGCTTTGGCCGCGCTACCGAATTTGAGGCGGCGCTAAAAACCACCACCCCTGATGTATGTCTTGTCGATCTTGGCCTCCCTGACAAAGACGGGCTGACATTGGTGCATCGGTTGGCGCTAGAGCAGGGCGCCGCTGTCATCATCATTTCGGGTCGCGCGCAGGTGCAGGATCGGGTCACCGGGTTAGAGCTGGGCGCCGATGATTATATCATCAAGCCCTTTGATCCAGCAGAGGTGGTCGCCCGCGTCCGGGTTCGTCTGCGCAAAGATAAATCCGCCACATCCAGCACAGGCAATACCGCGCAATTTAACGGGTGGACCGCCTTTTTCGATCGCTACGTTCTTGAGGATGACAAGGGCACGGAAACAACCTTTTCCCATGCCGAGGGAGAGGTGCTGCGCCTGTTTTTGAACAGCCCGAAACGCCTGATCAGCCGCGCGCATATGCAGGAAACACTGGGCGGCGTCGCGGGTGAAAGTTTTGATAGGGCGATGGATGTGCGTATTTCGCGACTTCGGACCAAACTACGCGAAGACCCAAAAAACCCGCGTTTGATTAAGACGATTTACGGGGCAGGGTACATCTTTCTTGGGGATGTCGTGTGGATCTAAGAGGTTTCGCGGCGAAACCAACGATACAGGTTTCGCCGCGAAACCTCCGCAATACGCGCAGAATTCGATCTAAGTGAATTGCTGTAGAAGGATCGCCATTCAGACCCTATTGCACCGCAATTCGTGCTGCAATAGACTCGTCTTATGGCTGTTTGCATTCTCTATCGCCGCACCCGTGCGCGCCGCCCAAGGTATTACCGGGTCGAGATCGCCTATAATCTGTTCAATGAGATTTCGGTCCTGCGCGAATGGGGTATCAGCGGCGGCAAAGGCCGCTGTATGATCAATATCTATACCAATTTACGCGATGCCTCATTGGCCGCAGACCACCTGCGCCACACCGCACAAAAGCGCGGATATTCGCGGGCAGATCGTTCACTGATGGCGGTTTGATCCGACAGTTTCATTTGCGAATTGCAGGCATCATTCATCCAGAACGAAAAAGGGTCGCCCTCTCAGGCGACCCCAATAATTCAATTTGCCGACATCACTCTGCTATTATTCAGCGGCGATTGGCACATCGGCCTTTTCAACGCGAACGGCAGAGAATTTGAACTCAGGGATTTTCCCATAAGGGTCAATCGCCGGGTTGGTCAGCACGTTTGCCGCTGCTTCCACATAGGCAAAGGGCACAAACACCATGTCTTCGGCAATGGCGCGATCTGCGCGGGCCATGATGTCAATTGACCCACGACGTGTTGACAGACGCACCATTTCACCCGGTTCCACACCCAATTGGCGCAGTGTTTTAGGGTGCAATGAACAGTTCGCTTCTGGTTCAACCGCATCCAAAACCAATGACCGACGTGTCATTGATCCAGTGTGCCAATGCTCTAGCTGACGACCCGTTGTCATGATCATCGGGTATTCTTCGTCAGGCGATTCATCAGGCGCAATAACAGAGGCTGGCGTGAATTTTGCCCGCCCATCGGGACGCGGGAAACCGTCGCCAAACACAATCGGCTGACCGGGATCAGTGGCGTGCAGCGATGGGTATGTGATCGTCTCTGTTTCCAGACGTTCCCATGTGATGTTGTTCAACGACTTCATGTTCAACTTCATCTCGTCAAAGACTTCGCGAACCTCTGCATATTCCCAGTTCAGGCCAATGCGCTGCGCCAGCTCGACTGTGATTGCCCAATCTTCGCGCGCCTCACCCGGAGGGGCAACAGCAGGGCGAACCCGCTGAACCTGACGGTTGGTGTTGGATACAGTGCCGTTCTTTTCATACAGCGCCGAGGCAGGCAAAATGACATCCGCATAGTTCGCGGTTTCGGTCAAAAAGATATCCTGAACGACCAGCATCTCAAGTTTGGCAAAGGCATCGCGTGCATGTTCCACATCAGGGTCAGACATCGCGGGGTTTTCGCCCTGAATATACATGCCCTTGATGTTGCCAGCATAAACTTGGTCGACAATCTCGGTGACTGTCAGACCCTTTTCACTGCTGAAATCGTCGCTGTCCCAAACATCGGTAAACGCCTTGCGGATACCATCATCCATGACCGACTGGTAATCGGGCAGGAACATAGGAACCAGACCCGCATCAGACGCGCCTTGTACGTTGTTTTGACCACGCAACGGGTGCAGACCCGCGCCGGGTTTGCCAACATTACCTGTCATCAGCGCCAAGGAAATCAAGCAACGGGAGTTATCAGTGCCGTGGATGTGTTGTGACACGCCCATGCCCCAGAAAATCATCCCGGCCTCAGCACCAGCAAAGATGCGCGCAACGCGGCGCAATTGCTCTGGCTCGATTCCGCAAATCTTGCTCATTGCTTCGGGGGTGAAATCACGCAAATGCGCCTTTTCCGCTTCCCAGTTTTCGGTCCAGCGACTGATGTAATCTTTGTCGTACAGCTCTTCTTCGACGATCACATTCATGATCGCGTTCAGCATGGAAACATCGGCACCGGGGCGGAATTGCAGCATTTCATCCGCATAACGACGCATGCCAACACCGCGGGGATCCATCACAATCAGCTTGCCACCGCGTTTGGTGAACTGTTTGAAATAGGTCGCGGCAACCGGGTGGTTCTCAATCGGGTTGGCCCCGATGATGATCGCCACATCAGAGTTTTCGATCTCGTTAAAGGTCGCGGTCACAGCACCGGAACCCACGTTTTCAATCAGCGCAGTCACTGATGAGGCGTGACACAGGCGGGTGCAGTGATCGACGTTATTGTGCTTAAAGCCTTGGCGGATGAACTTCTGAAACAGATAGGCCTCTTCGTTGGTGCATTTGGCAGAACCAAAGCCCGCAACAGCACGTCCGCCGTGGTCTTCTTTCAGTTGCACCAATCCGCCAGCCGCGACAGACATCGCCTCTTCCCAGCTTGCTTCGCGGAAATGGGTCGACAGATCGCTTGGGTCGACGTTCAATCCCTTTGCGGGGGCGTCATCGCGACGGATCATTGGTTTTGTCAAACGATGGGGGTGGTGGATATAGTCAAATCCAAACCGGCCCTTAACGCATAGGCGGCCTTCGTTTGCGGGGCCATTGATGCCCTCGACATATTTGACCTTGCCGTCTTTCACTTTCAACGAAACCTTGCAGCCCACACCGCAGAACGGGCAGACGCTTTCGGTCTCGCTGTCAAAATCAGCGCTGTCGCCAACTTGAGCTTCGTCCATCACACTGGCGGGCATCAAGGCACCGGTTGGGCAGGCCTGAACACATTCACCACAGGCCACACAGGTCGATGTGCCCATTGGATCCATAATATCAAATGTCGGATAGGCGTCATGGCCACGGCCCGCCATCCCGATCACGTCATTTACCTGAACCTCGCGGCAGGCACGCACGCATAGACCACAGGAAATACAGGCGTCTAGGTTCACCTTCATCGCGATGTGCGAATCATCCAGCAGCGGAATGCGGCCTTCTTCCAGCTTGGGAAAGCGGCTCTCGGTGACGCCTTGCATGTCGGCCATGTCCCACAGATGCGCAGATTTATCATGGGCCTCTTCACGGGCGGGCTGATCGGCAACCAGCATTTCAACAATCAGCTTGCGCGCATTTTCTGCACGTGCCGAATTTGTCGTCACAATCATGCCCTCTTGGGGTTCACGAATACAGGAGGCAGCCAATGTGCGCTCGCCTTCGATCTCAACCATACAGGCGCGGCAGTTGCCATCGGGGCGATAGCCGGGTGCAGGTTTGTGGCAAAGATGCGGGATCACAAGCCCCCGACCATTGGCGACTTCCCAAATGGACAGGCCTTGTTGGGCCTCTACTTCCTTGCCGTCCAAAGTGAACTTGATGGTGTCGGACATGCTGCGTCTCCTAAGATTCCGCTGTACTCTAGCGTACACATCGCCCCGAACCAGCCCCTAGACCGACAAGCAACAACGCATTTGCGCCAAGTCCACCCAGAGGGTCGCGTCATGGACCCATTGGAGCAGACAATTCACATGCGGCAAACCCAATGCCTATAAGGCACCGGGGTGATCACAAACGTCTTAACCTGCGATTTTTGCTGCGTGATCTTTGTGGATGAATTTGCAGTCACAATACCCGCACTCAACGAACCCGGTCTCATGTGAGACACTTAGCCAAACGCGCGGATGTCCCAGGGCACCCTCGCCACCGTCACAAGCGATCCGATAGCTATCCACGATCTTGGTCTCTGGGGCATTAATCGTCATCTGGGGGTGGTCCTTCTTGTTCACTACTGTTGTGGTTTTTTGCCACTTTGGCTATGGCCGAATACTAGCGAACTCACGCGCAGGAGCAAGAGTGGCCATGACATCGAACATGACGCAGGCAGCAATTCAGATACGAGGTCTGCAAAAGACCTATCGTGGCGGGCGCGGTGAGCCGGCAAAGCAGGCTCTTAAGGGTATCGACCTTGATATTCCCGCTGGGTCAATCTTTGGCTTGCTTGGTCCGAATGGTGCCGGAAAATCGACCATGATCAATATCTTGGCGGGTTTGGTGATTAAATCAGCAGGCTCTGTGAAAATCTGGGGATTCGATCAGGATAAACACCCCCGCCAGTCCCGCGCTGCCATCGGTGTGATGCCCCAAGAGTTAAATCTTGACCCGTTCTTTTCGCCCCGCGGTGCGCTTGAGGTGCAGGCAGGTCTATACGGTGTGCCCAAATCACAGCGCCAAAGCGATGAAATCCTGCGGATGGTCGGCCTGGAAGACAAGGCGGACGCCTATGCACGCACGCTTTCTGGGGGTATGCGACGCCGCCTGCTGTTGGGCAAGGCGCTTGTGCATAGCCCGCAGATTTTGGTGCTGGATGAACCCACCGCCGGGGTCGATATCGAATTGCGCCAGATGCTGTGGAAAAACATCCGCAAACTGAACCAAGAGCGTGGCATGACCATCATTCTCACCACGCATTACCTCGAAGAGGCTGAGGAAATGTGTGATGAAATCGCGATCATTAACCACGGCGAGGTTATCGCACGCGATAGCACCAGCAATTTGCTGGGCCAGCTTGACGGCAAGGTGATGATTATCGTGCCAGAAACCCCGCCCGCCACGCTTCCGCAGGCCGAGGGGATAGAGGTTGAGCGCCGCGCAGATGGCACGCTGGCGATCAGTTATCAGGCAAATGTGACAAGTGCGGAATATGTCCTAAGTGCCGTGCATGCCGCCGGTATTCGCATCAAAGACGTCAAAACCGAACAATCCGACCTTGAGGATGTGTTTTTGGCGATGACCTCTGGCCGTTAAAGCCATCAGGCCCGCTCAATGCGCAGTCTGAAACAGTTGTTTGTCGATGATCTGACGTGCACATAGGCGATGGATGCGTCTGCTAATATGGTTTTCGCGTGCGCCTCGATCTCCTTACAGGGCACGACAACGCCGGTGCCATAAACAATCCTGTTGTCCGCGCCATAACCGCGTAAAATCAGATTGCCCGTCTGCGATAATACCTCGGGGCGTGTTTTTGGGTCTTTTGGCGCTTCACACGGCACAGCGCACAGGAAAACTGGCCCCGTCTCTGCATAGGCTTGCGGTGCAGGAAACGGACGATGCGCCAATGCCAGCATGTCGTTGCCCTTGGGAATATACTGCAAACAATGACGGCAGGGATCACCCCCACCCGAAACCATATGTTCGGCGGCATTGCCGTAATCATCAGGCGCACCTGTCTGATAGGCATGGGCGATTTCGGTTGGAATAGGGCGGTATATCAGCATGTTTTAATTTCCTTCTGCTGCATCAACAGTCGGAAATTCATGCGCCCAAAGCGACCCGTTTCTTGCGAATAGAATTGGGTAACAGATTTATAATTCAGTCCGCGAACAAATGAGGCGACTCAGCTATACGTGTTGCAGCTTCCTCCGATATCGACAGGAAATTCATCAAGGGCGCAACATATTCATGCACCTCGTCGATCTCCCGCAATCGTAGATGGTTTTCGAAATCGGCATCCCGAATGCGATCGCTTTCGTGCAAAATATCCTTACGGATCGTGGGTAAGATGCGTTCCAATGTATCTGCCGGGGTTTTTTCTCCCGCCAGTCCGATCCGCATTGCGTGCCCGGTCAGATATTCATCACTGAAATAGCAATCTACCTCAAGCAGGCGGGTGACGGACCTGTCGCCAAAGAAATCATGCAACAAATCCAACGAGCTGGGATCAAGACAAATGGCCAGACGGTTGGTGTCAAAATAGTCAAACAACATCCGCATCAAGGCGCGCCGGTGCCGCGTGCGTTTGCCCAATGTTGCCTGAATACCCCCCAAGGCAGGCAGTTCGGTGGATTCCTCGTTAAACAGATACTCAATTGCTGGAATATTGGTTTCTTGCTTGATTTTCGCCAATACCCGCTTGGCCACATGCCATTTTTTGCACACCACGATCATCAGCTCGCGGTCGCGACCCAATGTCGATTCGGCCTCCCAGAAACGACTGGCAAAGCGCTGGCCGATGCGTCCCCGTCCGGTCAGGAATCTGAACAGGCTTGGCCCCTCAGCGGAGATTTTGAAATCAACGCCCCGCGCGGCATATAGCATGCCCAGCCGATCCTTTAGTTCCTGCGCTTCGGGGCTGATTTTGCGGGCAAACAGGTAATCCTGACTTAGCAACAGGTCATAATGGTCGTTATAAAACGTCAGTGGCATGCCGTAATCGGTGAACATCAGGAACGTCAGGGTGCGCGTGCGAATCTGTGCTTCGGGCACCAAATGGCGCACAATGGTTTGAAAAAACGTCTCGTCAGGTATCCATGTTGTGCGGAAAAACCGCATCACATCGCGCCTGTCGCGGGTGAATTTCAGCACGGCCTCGATGGTTTGGCGTCTTAGGCACCACCACTGGCTGCCGATCTGCACCTGAATGTCCTTGGGAATTTCGCGGGTGATCCCCAGCCGCTTTTGCAGCTCAAACATTGCATAGAATCGGCGTTTCTGCGTGCGTTCATTGAACCAATGGCGGTAAATCAGCCGCTCTTCTTTCCAGCCGGTTTTGATCCAATCGCTTTCCAGATAGTCATAGCTTTCGATGAAATCGACATCGTTGTCATCCAGATAGTGATGCACATATTCCGACGATTTAATCGCCATGCAATCGCCTGACAGCATGTAAAAATGTGTGGCACGCGGAAAGGCGTCAACCGCGGCCTCAATGGCGTATAGGGTTGCCTGAACCAGTGACCATTCACCCCAACCACATTTGATGCGTTTTTGCGCAAATGTCACATTTGGGTTCTCTAGCAGGGCATCTTGGATTTTTTTGAAATGTTCCGGGTTGGCGCTAGCATCAAAGTGAATCGCCATGCAATCACCGGTCGCAGTTAGCTGGCGGGCCTGTTTTATAACGGCTTCCGGGTCTTTGTGGCAGAGTAATATGAAAGCGATTTTTGCCATTTAGGAAACTAAACCCCGTATTCTGCTTGATTGTTTACATCATTAGTGGTGAACGGGCGTTGAATAAACAGGATTTCTTTGCTTTTTTAAGCTCAATAGGATCTGTGGCACACATGAACCAACCACGGACCAGATAGAGAGGCGAGTGATATGGGGTTTCCCGGCACCTGGATGACCGAGAGCGAAAGCGTTGTATATCGGGTTGTTCCGAAATGTGCGTGTTCGACGATTGGTCAGATTATGTACTACTCTGATCACGGCGAATTTTTTGATGGCGATATCCATGATGCGACCTCCGGGATGCATAAATGGGCGATTGAGGGCAGCCAGCCTTTGATCACATCGAACGTGACGGCGCACTCAAGCTATGCGTTCACCTGCGTACGCAATCCTTATACCCGCATTCTTAGTTCGTTCTTTGATAAAATATGCGGCATTCAACGCAACGGGCGCCGGTATCGTGGCAATCTCGTGCCGTTGTTGATCCAGAAATACGGGATCGAGGTTGGTGGCGAGGATGGCAAGCAAGAGTTTGATCAGATCAAATCCTTCCGCCGTTTTCTGCTGTTTGCCCGTGACACCGTTCGGTGGCGGCGCCCGATGGAGCCTGACATTCACTGGTCAGCCATGTCCGGGCACGTCTCGACCTACATCGCGAATGGCGGCACCTACGACAAGATTTTCTGGACCGAGAAATTCAACGACGGGATGCAGGATGTTCTAAAGGGTATTAAAACACCCCACAAAGTGAAACTAAAAGACATTCCGCGCTTCAACGAAAGCGAAGGCCACGGCCCCAAACGCGCCCATCCGGTTGAGGATTACTTTGACGATCTGTCGATGCATCTCGTTTATGAAATGTATCACCGTGATTTCAATCTGTTCAAATATGACTTTCAGGATCCATCAAACAAGATGCCTGTAGGCGAGATTGATCTGGACGAAGTGCACGCCAAGCTGGGCAACTGACCCAACGATCTGATCCCGACGCGACCTGCAAAACGCAGGCGGCGTCGGGATCATCTATTATCCGATCAGATCGGCCTTGCGAAACAGGTCTTTTAAGTTCGCCTCAGGACGCGCGCCAAAATGGCTGATGATCTCAGCCGCAGCCACACAACCCATGCGCCCAGACACTGCCAGCGTTTGACCTGTGGCCACCCCATACAAGAATCCGGCAGCAAATAAATCACCCGCGCCCGTTGCATCCACCGGAACGATTTCGTCCACGGGAACCAACACCTTTTCACCCCCTTGGATCAGCACAACATCGTGGCCGGACCGCGTGCAAACAATCAACCCGCAATCACGCGCCGCATTTTCCAACGCCACATCCAGATCATCGGTTTCATACAGTGATTTCCACTCATGCTCGTTGCCGATCACATAATCCAACTCTTTGACCAACCGCTGAAAATCATCGCGATGGCGATCTACGCAAAACGGGTCAGACAGCGCAATCCCTGCCTTACCCCCCGCAGCTCGGCACAGACGCGACGCGGTTTCAAACGCTTCTTTGCCTTTGGGCTTGTCGTATAGATACCCCTCAAGGAACAGGATCGTGGCCCCACCAGCAACATCATCGGGGACGTCATCCGGGCCAACCTCGGACGAAATACCAAGATAGGTGTTCATCGACCGCTCCCCATCAGGGGAGACAAAGATCATCGACCGTGACGTCGGCAAATCACCCGTCTCGACCGGATCATTCACAAAATCGGTGCCGCCTGCCTGCATCTCACTGGCATAAAACGTGCCCAGCGCATCATTATGCACCCGCCCGATAAACGCGGTGCTTAGCCCCAGATTACCCAGCCCGGCGAGCGTATTCGCCACAGACCCGCCCGGCAATTGCTTGCGGTTGGTCATCGCGCCATACAGCATTTCGCCGCGCTCACGCTCGACCAGTTGCATGATGCCCTTTTGGATACCCATCAGATCCAGAAAACTGTCATCTGACTGGCTGATCACATCCACCACGGCGTTGCCGATGCCGACAACCTGATACTTTTTCATAGGTTCTTGTCCTCAAATTCACAAAGATCGCGGATAAGGCAGGTGCCGCACAACGGCTTGCGTGCCTTACAGAAATATCGCCCGTGCAGGATCATCCAATGATGCGCGTGCAGTTGGAAATCCGCCGGGATATGGTCCTCAATGGCACGCTCAACCGCAACAACATCCTTGCCCGGACACACGCCAGTACGGTTGCCAAATCGGTAGATATGCGTGTCTACGGCCTGCGCTGGCAGACGCCACCACATGTTCAAAACCACATTGGCAGTTTTACGGCCCACACCGGGCAGGCTTTCTAATGCCGCGCGGGAATTGGGCACAACGCCTGCATAATCATCTACCAGAATGCGGCTTAGCTTAATGACGTTTTTCGCCTTGTTGCGATACAGGCCGATTGTTTTGATATGTTCAATCACTTGCTCCTCGCCCAAATCCAGCATTTTCTGCGGGGTATCGGCGATTTTGAACAAGTCCTTGGTGGCGCGGTTCACCCCAACATCTGTGGATTGCGCAGACAGGGCCACGGCCACCACCAGCGTATAGGCGTTGACATGGTCAAGCTCGCCCACGGGCTCCGCCTCAGCCTCCTGAAACCGGGTAAAGATTTCACGGATGGCGTGATAGTCTAGTTGTTTTACCATGATCTAGGCCCCGCACGGATAACGTCAGTTGCCCATGCCCAATAGGGCGCGCCGCGCCGAAGATCAACATTTCACGCTCTCAACCAAGCGGGATCAGCTTTCATGCCCTGTATAAGGCGCAGGTTTCGGGTCGATTCACGCAGGTTCTTTTCCTAACATAGCTCCAAAGCAAAGGAACAAACCGATGAGCGACGTTGAGCAAGGCTATCACTATCAGGTTATGCGCCGCGCAATCGAGGTGATCGACCGCACAGAAGGCCCAATGTCCCTAGAGGGGCTGGCCCAAGAAATGAATATGAGCCCCGCGCATTTTCAACGCCTGTTCTCGCGCTGGGTTGGCGTATCCCCCAAACGGTTTCAGCAATACCTGACCTTGGGCCATGCCAAAACATTGCTGCGCGACCGCTTTACCACGCTGGAAACATCTCATGCGCTGGGCCTGTCCAGTGGTGGGCGTCTGCACGACCTTTTTGTGCGTTGGGAGGCGATGAGCCCCGGTGATTTCGCCCAAAAAGGCGCGGGTCTTACGATATCTTGGGGGTGGTTTGACAGCCCCTTTGGTCGCGCGCTGGTGATGGGCACGGCCAAAGGCATCTGCGGCATTGCCTTTGCCGATGAAACCGGTCCTCAAGCTGCATTTGATGATTTGGCTTCCCGCTGGCCCCATGCGCAATTTTTTGAGAACCCCGACATGCTACAGCCTTGGGCGCAATCCGCCTTTGGACATCCGAATGTCGCACAGCAAGACACGCCCCTATTGTTGGTCGGCAGCCCGCTTCAGATCAAAGTATGGGAGGCTTTGCTGTCGATCCCATCGGGCCACGTCACCACCTATTCCGAAATTGCGCAGGCGATTGGCAGCCCAACGGCGGTGCGCGCGGTCGGAACAGCGGTGGGTCGCAATCCGCTTAGCTGGATCATTCCCTGTCACCGTGCCTTGCGTAAATCCGGCGGCATCGGCGGCTATCACTGGGGTGTCCCGGTTAAGCGTGCCATGCTCGCCTATGAGGCAGCCCGTGCTGAGGCATCTTAATGCCCGTAAATCGCATCAACATGACCGGAAAATAGGCTCAAACCCCCTAAGAACTGGCGATTTACCGCCGATTTTCCCCTTGCCTGATGTTGGGGCAGGGCGCAAGATCATGTTAAAGAAACCAGAGCCGGAAAAACCGGACGTCTTTATTAGAGGCATAACATGATCCGAGCAAAACACACCGCCGCCATTTTGATGGTATCCACATTGGCCCTCACGGCCTGTACCGACCCGGCCTATCTATCGTCAGCAGGCGATTCCAACTCCAAGACCAAACAGGGTGCCTTGTTGGGCGGCCTTTTGGGTGCCGCCGTTGGTGGATTGACCAATGACAACACCAAACAAGGCATCGTTAAGGGTGGCTTGATAGGTGCTGGTGTCGGCGCGCTGGCCGGTTCCGTTCTTGATAAACAAGAGCAAGACCTGCGCCGTGACCTAGACAATGACAATGTGCAGATCACCAACACGGGTGACCGCCTGATTGTCACGCTGCCGCAGGACATCCTCTTTGCAACCGACAGCGCCTCTGTGCGCAGCGATCTGCAACGCGAGCTGCGTACTGTCGCGGGCAATGTTCAGGCCTATCCGAACTCCACCATCCAGATCATCGGCCATACCGATAACGAGGGCGACGCGACCTATAATCAGCGCCTCTCTGAGCGACGGGCCAATTCGGTTGCCGATGTCCTGCTGGACGCGGGCGTTCCCTTTAGCCGCATTCAGACCTTTGGCCGCGGAGAGGATCAGCCGATTTCCTCTAACCTCACACCCGAGGGGCGTTCCCAGAACCGCCGCGTAGAGATCGTGATCCTGCCAAACGCCTAAGGGCAGGTATTCCGCCGATCCATTCGAAATATCAGGGCCAGCGCATATTTGTGCTGGCCTTTTTGTGCGCCATTGCGACGCTTATCTCAAATTTGCACAGACCCTGTGCAACGACATTCAATTGTGCCCACTCTCAGAAAGCCTAAGTTCTGCTCAAGCAATCAAACAAGGACAGACAATGACCTATAAACTTCTGGGTATATCTGGTGCCCTACGTGCCGAGTCGACCAACACCAAACTGATCCACGAGGCCGTCCGCCTGTTTGGCGATGCAGATCTGACAATGGCTGATCTTAAAATCCCGCTTTACGATGGCGATGACGAGGCCGCGTCTGGTGTGCCCGCATCCGCGCAAACATTGGCGGCCCAGATTGCGGCGGCGGATGCCATTCTTATTTCCACACCCGAGTATAACGGCGGCATTCCCGGCGTGCTGAAAAACGCGCTTGATTGGGTCAGCCGTATGCCCGAAAATCCGTGGCTGGATAAACCCGTCGCTGTCATGAGCGCCGCTGCCGGGGTCTCAGGTGCGCCCAGCGCCCAATCCATGTTGCGCGTTTGCATGGTGCCATTTCGGGCACGTATCGCCAATGGATCACCATATCTCCTTGGCAAAAGCTACTCTCAGTTTGATGACAATGGGCAGCTTGGCACTGAACGCTACCGCGACTCTCTTACCGCGCTGATGCAGGTGCTAAAGGCCGATATGTCCTAGGGCGTCTCTACCGAATCCCACCTTAGGGCAGGGTGAAACGCATTAGAGTGATGTGCTGATCTCGATCAGATTATCGTCTGGATCACGGATATAGATTGACTGGATTGGGCCTGTGGCGCCACTGCGTTCTACAGGCCCATCAACAACGGCTACCCTTGCTTGGTTCAGATGGCTTAGCCATGCTTCCAATGGCGTATCCGTCAGAAAACACAGATCGGCAGAGCCCGCTGTGGCGTGTCCGGCTTTGGGGTCAAATTCGGCCCCCAGCTGATGCAGGTTTATCTTTTGATCCCCAAATCCCAAGGCCCAGCGTTTTGACCCATCCGCAGCAATAAACGCTTGCGTCGTCATTCCCAAAATACCGTCATAAAACGCCGTAGTAGTCTCTATATCAGAGACCGTAAGCACAAGATGATCCAGTGATTTAACCGTTGGTTTCATGGGGTGTCTTTCAGCCGTTCACAGCGATACTTCGGGTTTGAACGCATCTGGGATTGCATCCTCCCCATCCAGGATCAGATCAGCCATAATCTCACCGATCTTGGGAGCCATGCCAAACCCGATCTTAAATCCCCCATTGGCGATGAATTGCCCTGCGCGCAGCGGGTGCATGCCTAACATCGGGGCGCGGCTTTTGGTGCGTGGGCGCACCCCCGCCCAACGCTCGATGATCTCTGCACCCTGCAAGATGGGCATTGCCGTCATCGCCCGCGCAACGACATCGTCTAATTGGGCATCAACCGCTGTTGGGTTCTCAAATTCCCGTTCACTGGTTGATCCAATCGCGACCGTGCCGTCCGCATGGGGCACCACATGCACCGCATCGGCAAATAGCTGTGGGGCCAGTGGACGGTTCACCCGCAACAACGCTGCTTGGCCTTTGACACCACTACCAACCTTGAACTGAAATTTCTCAGACAACTCCAACAAGCCCTGCCACCCCGTGGCCCAAACAACCGCGCCTTCCTCAGAGCCTTGGGTTACAATCTCGCCGCCCCTTGCGATGATGGCCGCCGCGAGTGCTGCACAGGATTGGCGCGGATGAATGCGTGCGCTCAACGTGTCATAGATCAGATATCCGGTTGGCGTCGTCGGTGCCCACTCGCCAGCCTCTTCTGCGGTGATTACCTTCCAATAGGCCTTGCCCTGCCACAAATCTGCGGCGGTGCCTTCGCGCATTTTGGCAAATTCCAGACTGCGCGCATCTATAACGGATTGCAGCCGCCCCGTGCGCCCATACCCCGATGAAACCCCACTCACGCTCTCGATTTCTGCCCAATACGGCTCTGCCATAATCAGGCTGGCAAACTGAAATGTCTTTTTCACATCCCAATGTTCGGGCGTATGCGGGGCCAATGCGCCCACAATGCCACCGGATGATCCAGCACCCACGCCGCCTGGATCAATCACCCGCACATGGGCGCCACGTGACTGACAGGCCCACGCCACTGCAAGCCCAAAGGCACCAGCCCCCATTACCGTCACATCGACCATTGCCAAATCACCCTTATGTGCCCAATGCTGCGCTTTGCGTATTCTCTAAGGCATTCAATCATGTGCGACCAGATGGCAAAGCTGGAATGGCGGGACGAAGTGATCCCCGTCTCCACGCGTTTTGATGATCCGTATTTCAGCCTCGACAATGGGTTGGACGAAACCCGCCATGTGTTTTTGGCTGGCAACGAACTGCCTGCACGCTTTGCGCCGGGGTTTCATATCGCCGAACTGGGCTTTGGCACGGGCCTTAACCTACTGGCCACTTGGGCCGCATGGGAGGCCACAGGCCAAACCACCCCCCTCACCTTCACCAGCTTTGAGGCATTCCCGATGCAGGCCGATGAAATGGCCCGCGCCCTGACCGCCTTCCCCGAACTTGCCCCCTATGCCACTCGCCTGACCGAGGCATGGGCTGTCGACAACACGCTTTCCACGCTTAAAGGCATCACCGCACGCGTGATCATCGGTGACGCTCGCACGACGCTGGCCGCACAAACATGGCAGGCGAATGCATGGTTCCTTGATGGGTTTTCCCCCGCCAAAAACCCCGAACTGTGGGATGCAGACCTGATGACACAGGTTGGCGCACACACATCCCCCGGCGGAACAGCTGCCACATATACCGCCGCCGGATTTGTGCGCCGTAATCTGGCAGAGGCAGGTTTCACCGTCACCCGTATTCCCGGCTTTGGCCGCAAACGTCACATGACCCAAGCCATAATGAGCACGACATGAGCCAGATCGACACCCAGAACGATTCCCAGCGCGGTATTCTGCTGATGATCGGCGCCACGCTGATTTTTGCTATTCAAGACGGCATCTCCAGCCACCTCGCCTCCACCTATAACGTGTTGATGGTGGTGATGATCCGCTACTGGTTCCTTGCTGCCTTTGTGATCATGATCGCCCTGCGCCACAAGGGCGGGCTGCGTCGCGTCATCACCACGCGCCAACCCATCTTGCAAATCCTGCGCGGCGCGATTTGTGTGATTGAGATTTGCGTCATGATCGGCGCCTTCACCCTCTTGGGGCTGGTCGAAAGCCACGCGGTCTTTATCTCCTACCCTCTGATCATAGCAGCCCTTTCCGGCCCCATATTGGGCGAGCATGTGGGCTGGCGACGTTGGACAGCGATCGGTATCGGGTTTGTCGGGGTGTTGATCATCCTGCAACCCGGCTTTGCAGTGTTTCAACCTGCCGCGATTGTGGCCCTCGTGGCGGCAACCCTGTTCGCGATCTACGGCTTGCTTACGCGCTATGTGTCGCGCCAAGATGGCTCTGCTACCAGCTTCTTTTATGTGGGGATTGTCGGTGTGATCCTGATAACCCCCATTGGCTTGATGTATTGGGAACCGATGGCATCACCGGATTGGGGCTGGATGGCCACCCTATGCGTGACAGGCGCGCTGGGCCATTGGCTGCTGATCAAATGCTATGAGGCAGCAGAGGCCAGCGCCGTGCAGCCATTCGCCTATCTGCAACTTCCCTTTGCCGCCGCCATTGGGCTGACATTCTTTGGCGAAGACGTCCGTCTGAATGTGGCAATCGGCGCTGCTTTGGTGGTCGCGGCAGGCCTGTTCACCCTATGGCGTGCTCGCGTCCAGAATGATCCAAAAAACTGAAACAAGGTGAATTAAAGCGTCTCGCCTTTAACTTGAAGCATATGAAAAACCAATGTCCCGATAGCGCCGGAGGCGCGGCAGGGT
>CAXIAD010000005.1:0-95593 GCA_964021645.1 uncultured Cognatishimia sp.
TCTTATCCCGCAAAGCAGCACACAGGCTGCGATCCTACTGCGCGCCTGATCTGGGGCCTGAAACGCGGTCCAATCCGGGCACACGACATGCCCCCTTTCCTTTCGCTGAAAATTCACCTATACGCGCGCATCCGCCTGCGGAATCTTTCGCAGTTGGTAAATCTCCACGGACCCTGCTGGACGACATCCCGGCCTGGCCCTTAACCCTCTGATAACAGGAGACCACGATGTCGATTACAGCTGAAGAAAAAGCCCGCGTGATGAAAGAATTCGCAACCAAAGAAGGCGACACAGGTTCGCCCGAAGTACAGGTTGCTATTCTAACATCACGTATCACCACCCTGACTGAGCACTTTAAAACCCATAAAAAAGACAACCACGGTCGCCGTGGCCTTTTGAAAATGGTTGCTCTGCGTCGTAAGCTGCTGGATTACCTTAAAGGCAAAGAAGAGGCCCGTTACCAGGATCTCATCAAACGTCTCGGCATCCGCCGCTAAGTAATAGAAACCGCGCCTCTCGGGGCGCGGTTTTCTCTTGGGGCCATGGCCTCGCGCAACCTCGGGCGTTAACGGGGTGCTTCACCAGACCGGGCCCGATCCGGTGAGGCAGACGATCAGGGCCAGGGGCATCCGGCCCCTACGCAATCGGCCTGAAGGTCAGGCCAATCTAGGATACGAAATGTTCAACGTAACGACAAAATCAATCGAGTGGGGCGAAGAAACCCTTACACTGGAAACGGGCAAAGTTGCTCGTCAGGCAGATGGCTCCGTCATCGCCACTTTGGGCGAGACTTCGGTCATGGCCAACGTGACTTTTGCAAAGTCACCAAAACCCGGTCAGGATTTCTTTCCTCTGACCGTCCACTACCAAGAGAAATACTATGCTGCGGGTAAAGTGCCCGGCGGCTTCTTCAAACGTGAGGCCCGCCCCACCGAGAAGGAAACCCTGACAGCGCGCCTGATCGACCGTCCGATCCGCCCTCTGTTTGTTGGTGGCTTCAAGCACGAAGTGCTGGTCATGTGTACAGTCCTTAGCCACGATCTGGTTAACGATCCCGACATGGTTGCGATGATCGCGGCCTCTGCGGCTCTGACCATTTCAGGCGCACCTTTCATGGGTCCAATTGCGGCGTGCCGCGTTGGTTACACCGAAGGTGAATACGTTCTGAACCCAACTATTGATGATATGCATGTTCTGCGCAACAACCCTGATCAACGCCTTGATCTGGTTGTCGCTGGTACAAAAGATGCCGTCATGATGGTGGAATCAGAAGCATACGAACTAACCGAAGCAGAGATGCTGGGTGCGGTGAAATTTGCGCATGACTCCATTCAACCCGTAATCGATCTGATCATTGATCTGGCCGAAGACGCTGCGAAAGAGCCGTTCAACTTTCAGCCACCAGAATACGCTGATCTGTCTGCAGCGGTTGCAGCAGCTGGTGAAGTGCAAATGCGTGCAGCATTCGCCCTAACCGACAAGCAAGAGCGCACCACAGCTGTTTCCGCAGCCCGTGATGTGATCAAAGCCGCTCTTAGCGAAGAGCAGCTTGCTGACAGCAACCTTGGTTCAGCTATGAAAAAGCTCGAAGCAAGCATCCTGCGCGGCGACGTTGTCAAAACTGGCAAACGTATTGATGGTCGCGGCACTGCCGACATCCGTGGTATCGTATGCCAAACTGGCCTGCTGCCCCGGACACACGGTTCTGCTTTGTTCACACGTGGCGAAACTCAGGGTCTGGTTGTGACCACTTTGGGCACCGGCGATGACGAGCAAATGATTGATGCCCTACAAGGCACATATCGCTCCAACTTCCTGCTGCACTATAACTTCCCTCCCTATTCGGTTGGCGAAGTTGGCCGTGTGATGGGCCCTGGACGTCGTGAAATCGGTCACGGTAAATTGGCATGGCGCGCGCTTCAGGCCGTTCTGCCTGCGGCGACCGACTTCCCGTATACTGTGCGTGTTGTTTCAGAAATCACTGAATCCAACGGTTCTTCTTCAATGGCTTCCGTTTGTGGTGGTTCTTTGTCGATGATGGATGCGGGCGTTCCGCTGAAATCTGCCGTTGCTGGTGTGGCCATGGGTCTGATCCTAGAAGAAGACGGTTCTTACGCGATCCTGTCTGACATCTTGGGTGACGAAGACCACCTTGGCGACATGGATTTCAAAGTAGCAGGCACCGCAAATGGTATCACCTCGCTGCAAATGGACATCAAAGTTGCAGGCATCACGCAGGAAATCATGGAAAAAGCTTTGGCCCAAGCCAAAGACGGTCGCCTGCATATCCTGGACGAGATGAGCAAAGCGTTGACTGGTGCTGCGGATTTCTCAATCCACGCGCCACGCATCGAAACCATGCAAATCCCAACCGATAAGATCCGTGAAGTGATCGGCTCGGGCGGCAAAGTCATCCGCGAAATCGTGGAAGTCTCTGGTGCCAAAGTTGACATCAACGACGAAGGCATCATCAAGATCGCGTCGCCAAACGGCGAAGCTATCAAGAAAGCCTACGACATGATCTATTCGATCGTAGCTGAGCCAGAAGAAGGTCAAGTTTACAACGGTAAGGTCGTGAAGATCGTCGATTTCGGTGCCTTCGTGAACTTCTTTGGTAAGCGTGACGGCCTTGTGCATGTCAGCCAAATCGAAAACCGTCGTCTGAACCACCCCTCTGACGTTCTCAAAGAAGGTCAAGACGTGAAGGTCAAGCTTTTGGGCTTTGACGATCGCGGCAAGGTGCGTCTGTCGATGAAAGTTGTCGATCAGGAAACTGGTGAAGAAGTCAAAAAAGAGGAAGGCGCTGAAGAATAATTCAGCCACCTTTTGAAACATTATCAGGCCCCGGCAATTTGCTGGGGCCTTTTAGTATTCGCCCTATGGTGGTATATGAGGGTGCCAATCGTAATAACGACAGATTCGCAATATGGATTCATTGCTATGACTCAATTTCCCATATTTCTGATCAATCTAGACAGTTCCACCGAACGCCTCTCTATTGCATCAGCAGCGCTTGAGAAGCAGGGAGCGCAGTTCACCCGAATTCCCGCCTATGACGGGCGTCGGACCAATCCAGCAGATGTTCCAGAATACAGCAGCGCCAAAACGCGGGCCTATATGGGGCGTGACCTAAACGGTGGCGAGGTTGGGTGTTTCTTCAGCCATATTTTCGCGGCACAAGCCTTTCTAGAAACGGATGCTGAATATGGCTTGGTTCTGGAGGACGATATATCGCCAACGCCCAGCGCCATCGCGCTCACTCAATCATTGATAGACTGGCAATCTCAGAAAGGCGCACCTGACTGGCAGCTGTGTAATTTGGGAAATCCACGCATGAAGTACCTGACATGGGCTGGCGAAATTCATGCAAAGGAAGAGCAGCGAACAATATTCCGTGCGCACTATTTCCCTATGACCACCACTGCCCTTTTATGGACCCGCCAAGGTGCACAGGCGTTTATAGACACGTGTACGCCTATAGATTGCCCGGTGGATCACTTTATGCGTCGCTGGTTTACGCGTACCGATATGGGTATCGCTGTTCAAAAACCCGTGTTTGAAACCACCTTGGCGCAAAGCGAGATAGACATCTCCGGCCTACAAAAGCGCCGCGAAACCAGCGAACGCTCACCTCTTTATGGGTGGCTAAAGGCCAAACGCATGTATGGCGATAAAATTCGTGCCACTTGTCACAAAATACGCTGGGCACTCGCCCCAAAACACTAACAGGAAACACTATGCCACCTACCGTACACAGCTTCTATCGTTCCAATATTGCACCGGAAATCATTGAGGCACAGGCGAAGGTCTTTTCCCATTTTGACGTCCCGCTAAAACAATGGAAAGACGACACGCTATCGCATGGCGATTGGGTGGATCAATTGATGCGAGACAGCACTGGTGAAGACACAGTTGTCATCGCAGATATCGATGCGTTCCCACTGTCCCGCGCAGGATATAATCGAATGGTTGACGAAGCTGAGCGCGGCATTGTCACTGGGCTTGCACAAGTCGCCAATCACAAAGACCCAAATCGCATTTATGCGGGCCCGATGTTTATGGCCACATCGCGGGCCCTGTATCAAAAACTCGGTTCCCCAAAGATGCAGCGTTCAAAAGACGGGGATGTAGCTCAGGCTTTGACAGATGCGGCGCAACAGGCGGGTGTCGAGGTTTCGTTGACCTATCCCTCCTTCGCTATTCAGCCTCGCTGGGCGCTAGCAAACCGCGGCGTTTTTGGCGTTGGCACATTTTATGGCGACAGCGAATTTTTCCATTTGTTTGAATCCCGCAAAAGCAAATCGATCCAGCTCTTTTGTGCCGTTGCAGATGGAGCCATTTCTGGGACACATGATTTTGAACAGTATCTTGAAATTGTGGGTCAAGCACAGAAGAAGAAACGCAAGTTCCTAGGTCTGTTTTAGGATACGAAAAACGCCACTGAACGCGTTCAGTTATGAAAACCCGCATGCATGCCAAGGAACCTACATGCATGCGGGCAATAATTAGCGCTTTAGATTAAACAACATCGTTGCGCCAAACGCGATTTTGACATTGTCCTGCGCCACCATTGTGCCGATGCCGTAACGGCTGATGGCGTTGGTTGCGTGCAGGTCCAGATGCAGCGTTGAATTTGGCACCTGATACCGCAACCCAGCGGCCCAAACCATATCCAGACCGTCAGACACTGGTGTCACTTCGGCGATTGCCTCAAATCCACGCGCAACCTGATAGTTCAGGCCCAGACCCAAGGCATAAAGCTCCGTGCTGCCCCATGCCGCAAACTTTGGATTAGCTGTAATTGTGGCGCGATCATTGGCTTTATAGCTCATTGGCATGCCTAGATATAACACACCAGTCTGCCCCGCACTGGTATCGCGGCCCAGCATTGGATGCAGCGACAGCGAAAACCGGCTACCATTGTTTTGGTCCATCAGCCGCAGCTTGGTGCCAATCCAATAGCGCGCATTAAAGTTTGGCACGATACCGGCAGGCACACTGCCATCATTTGCAGGTGTTTCAACAACAAATTCAACCTGACCATCATAGTCAGGGCTGAAGATCAAAGCACCCCCGGCATTATCATCCGCGCCGTAGAAACCCGATATCTGAACTGTTCCCGGTGATAGCGTATCAGCAGACGCCAGCGAGAAACCATCCAGTTGCAACGACGCGTTTCGCGCGCTTTGTGGTTCTGATGTGATGCCGCGGTAATTCGGACGGTATCCCGCACCTTGACCGGGTGTGTAGGTTACGGTTGCGCCAATCATCGTCGCATTTCCATCCGGGAAGAATGTCAAAATGCTGGTGGCGGGTGTCACGCCCCATGCGTTGGTCACAAACAGATCAACAGCCGCTTTTGGAGATACATTGTACCGCGCGCCTAGGTTCCAAACCGCCTTTTTGGTGATGGTTTGCGTGCTCGAGATCGTGTTGCCACCTGACAGCGGGGTGTTCACAGAACCATAGGCCAACCAGCGTTGGTTTGGTTTCCAACTGAAACCTGCGCCCGCATACGCGACTTCGCCGTAATAGGCGTTGCCGTTAATGTCGCTAGGGAACACCGAAATTCCGGGGGTAAAGTGGAATTGCAGCTGATCGGATGCTTTATAGGTGATTGGCAGTTGAAACGACCCTACCAAATGCGATTTGTTTGGTCCGGGGTCCGTGCCAAATAGCGTACTTTCGAACGAAAGGTATTCAACCGATCCCTTTGCCGCGATGGCCCAACGCGCATCATTATAAAGCTGATATTTGCCTTGAAGACTGCCGGTGAAAAACTGGCTGTCCGGGCTTGATCCCAGAATCGGAGAGTGGGGGGGATCTTGGAAATACTGGAACGTTGCGCCCAGTTGAAAGCGATCACTTACGCCCCATTCACCACCGCCATAATAGATCTGGTTTCCGGTTCCTGCGGTTGAAATTCCGGGTTGTGTTTGGTGCGATCCAACCCACAGCTTCAGCGCGCCTTTTGGCAAAAGGTTCCCGGTTTCAAAATTGAACAACCGATCCCCGTGCGTTTCCAAAGGTGTACCAACTGCATCCTGCGCCAGCACCGATGTGCCACCCAGCAAAGCAATCGCCAAAGAGGCCGCCGAAAGGGTGACTGCGTTAGCCTTGCCTCGGCTGGTGGTAATAATGGGGCGCTGAAGATCGGCCATGGGGTTCTCCGTCCTGAAAATAGCTGCTTTGGCAATGCCGTGCATTTGCGCCAGCCTAATAAATTGCGCCTGTAATCACCAGAAGATTTAGCGCAACGGCACGCTTACCTCATTGGAAAAGGGCATATTTGCATCTGATATGGACGCGCGCGCCGGTTCGATGTTTCCCCAAGGTCAATTTGGGCGTGGCGCGCCTGCATGTGCAGAACTCAAAGCGACCAAATCGAAACAGGGCCGTTGCGTAGCTCACTTAGAAATTGCCGTGTGAATTCCCAAATGTCTTCGTCATGCACGAGGTGATGGGTTAAATATCCCAATGGCTCGTTTGTGTCAGCCAGCCCCAATCTGCGGTCGCAAAGCAGCTTAACCGTTGAGACGATCAACTGTTCTGGTGGGACAAGGCCCCGTGTGCTGCGCCACGCAATCGGGTCAAGGTGGGTGTTGATTTGCGTTACTCCGGGTGCCGCAAATGCCTGTTCTCTTGGCAAGAACGTCGACACAGCCTGATACTTTGCCTCTGCAAGAAACGCTAGAAATTCCGGGGCAAACCGGTTCCATGGGGGCACAAACATAGGGCACAGCCGCGCGCCAAACAGCGCGTTCGCCTGCTCCATCCCCGACGTCAAATCCTGTTGAACAATCACCGGATCACGTGTCGCGCCAAACTCCGCCTTTTTCGCGTCTTGCGGGGCGTGGTTTTGATGCGCCCAGCCGTGAACAACCGGAATCAATTGGTCAGATTGCGCAACTGCCTGCACCAAACCTTGGGTCACATCGCGCGGAATGCAGGCCAAATGCACAGGCAGGTCAAGCGCCTGCGACAGGTTTGCCAAACGCGCCAATTCCGGGGTCGCCTCTATGGCATCATCATCGCGCCACCAAACTGGAATGACGCGACCATCATGGCCCCAATTCGCCAGTTCCTCACGCAGTGGCTTCCAATCAAGTTTCATCGTTTTCCCACCATCTGCGCCGTTATTCGCACCGTTTCCTGTGCGCCATCAAATCCGGCAACGCCCTGATCACGTCGCCCACGCACCGTTGCACGGGTTATCGCCGTCAACAGCGTCTTTGCAGACATATGGCTGGTTTTCACCACTTCAATAGCGGGCAGTTTTGCCAGCGATTGTGCCCGCAGACCTTGCTCCACTTCGCCACCATCATCAAACGGCATGACAACGGCAGGCACACCTGTCTGCAACAGATCCATCGTGGTGTTATATCCGCACATACTGACAGAACAGCGGGCCACGAGCAGCAACGACCGAAAATCCGGGCGCACCCCTTCAATAGTGATGTTATCGCCCTGCACCGCGCGCTTCATCACGCTGATTTGCTGGGCGGCGCCTTTTCCGCCTATCAGAAAGCGCCATTTCAGATCGGATTGCTTTGCCGCGTCCAGCGCTGCGTCGAACAGAACCTCACCCACCGCGCCACCGCCAGCACTAACAATCACCTCGTTTTGCCCACCTGCATTCGCTGCGCGCACGGGAGGGGTTGGTGCCACAAACCCAGTGTATTGCAACATCGGTGACACATCATCCGTAACCGGCCAACTGGCCTCAAGCTGGATCACAGATGGGTCAGAATGAACCAGCACCCCGTCATAAAAGGTGCGCAAAACCTCATCGCACCGCGCGGCCTTGCTTGGTTTTGACGGCGGCGCAAGGATATCCCTGATTGATGCAAGAACAACGGGAGCGGGGCGCATATTCTGCGCGGCCTCAAGCAATGACAGAAACTCCGCTGACAGGCTGCGGCGGCCAAATGGAAACAGCTCTGTTATCACCGCATCCGGCGCGAAATTCCGCAAAGCATCCACCATGCAATCGGCCCGCTGCATCAGGTATCCCAAATCAGCCTCAGCGCCCGAGGGCTGCAATAACCGCGCAAAATTCACCCCGTCCGATGCCAAAGCAGGCACCTGCACCACCCTGACCCCGGCGGCATCCATATGCGGTTGGGGTGATCCCCCTGACAGCAGGCAAACATCATGCCCCGCCGCAGCAAACGCACGCCCCAACGTCAGCGCCCGCGCCAAATGTCCCGTACCCAACAGATGCGTAACAGCGATCAATACCTTCATGTGTTTCGCCCGATCAACCGCACCGGATCACCCGTGGAACGCAGGGTGTCACCCTCGATCTCCACCACAAATAGTCGATTACGTTTCACCTGAAACGGAGCCGCTCCCTTAAATTCCCAGCCAAAGGCCCGCGCCAAGATAATGCGCATTGTCCCGATATGGCACACGGCCACGGTGTCTTGTTGTAACGATGCAAGCCAAGGCTTCAGCCGTTCCCAAACATCCTTAGGGCTTTCTCCTTGTGGGGGACAGAAATCCCACCCCCATTCCTCAATGTCACGAAACCCAGATCCGGCATCGGCACGCAAAACCTGACCTTGCTGCCCTTCCCAATCGCCCCAGTCCATTTCGATCAATGCATCAATGATCTGCGGTTCGCGCCCTGAAATCAGCTCTGCTGTGCGTTTGGCGCGTTGCAAAGGGCTTGAGACAACATCCGCCTGCGCCCATTCCGGTGGCAAACACAGCTTGCCTAAATCAGCAGTGGCGGTTTCATCCAGTGCAATATCTGTACGCCCCTGAATGCGCCCTGCGCGGTTCCATGCGGTATGCCCGTGCCTGATCATCGCCAAACGTATCATGATTGGTGCGCCATCAACGGGGCCATCACCTGCCATAGCTTGGTTCGGGCCGTGCCTATCAAATGCCTGTCCTCAACAAACTGCCGGGCCTGCGTCGCCTCGTGTGATTGAAATTCCGTGTCCTTTAGCAATTGATCAATGCGTTGCGCCATCGCAGCGGGGTCACCCATCGGGGCCATGCCCGCGCACTCAACAACATCTTCAACGCCGGGCCGACGCTCGGCAACCACGGGCACTCCGGCGGCTTGCGCCTCAAGATACACCATGCCAAAGGCCTCGTTAACGCCAGGCCACAAGAAAACTGAGGCCTCATGATATGCCTGCGCCATGCCCGCGGCATCCAATTGCCCCAGAAACACGACCCGATCGCCAAACGATGCAAACAGTGCCTCAACCTCGGCACCTGCCGGACCATCGCCTGCGATCCGCAACACCCAATCCGCCGCCGTCAAATGCGCCAACACAGCCGCGATCCCGCGATAGGAGGCCATCTTATCCCCGCCGCGCATCATGCCTGCTGACAGAATAACCCGTCCCTTAGGTCTGGCCGGCGCGCCTAGGGTCTCTCGCGCCAAAAATGGATGCAATCGGTCGATCAACTGCCCCTTGGGTTTGCACGCGCGCAATGCCTCGCCGTCACGCTCTGTCAGATGGAAAATCACATCGGCCTGATCACAGGCCGCTTCGGCAGCGCGCGCAAACCGGTCCCACGGGCCATTCAGCCGCTTTGACGCGCGTGTGGCCTCGATCAACACATAGGGGATGTTCAACGCCCGACACACCGCTGGACCAATCAGATCGGGTGCCTTGTAATAATTGTGGTAACTCACCCAAATCGACCAGCGGTTCAGCGCAATCAACCGCTCGGCCTCAATCGCTGCGGCGCGCTCCAACTCTTGCTGATGCGCGACATCGCCCTTGCCATCCCTGATGCGCAGATCCGACACCAACTCAACATCGACAGGGCCAGATAGGGCCTGCATCAACGCGCGCGCCATGGTTCGATCACCTGACGGAACGGCGTGCGTCGGGGCCTTCATCGGGGCATAAAAGGCTAGTCTGCGCATGCGGCTATCCCCGGTTGTTTGGTGCCTCAAGCATCGCCTGCAATCGCAGGTCCAGCTGGGCAATGCCCGGTGCCATTAGGAAATGCTCCCTTAGGCGATCATACGCCGCATCGGCCATCTGTTTGCGTGTTTCTGGGTCTCGCGCAAGTCGCTCCAATGCGGTGGCAAGCGCTGCTGGATCATCACTGGACAACACCCCGTGCACACCGTCTTGAATGAACTCGGGAATTGCCGAAACCGGGGTAGATAGAATGGTCAGCTTTTGCGACGCCGCCTCCATCAACACATTCGGTAGGCCGTCACGGTCCCCGTCACTTGCCACCCGGCTAGGCAACACAAACAGGTCGGACCGACGCAATGCCGCGATCACCTCGGGCTGATCACAGGCTCCGCGCCACGTGATATTCTGCCCAATACCAGCCGCATCTGCGCGCGCCCGCAGATCATCGCCCATTCCGCCACCACCAAGATGCTCCCACTGCCAATCCAGATCACGGGGCAATAGCGCGAGCGCATCAATCAAACGGTCGAAACCCTTTTTCTCAACCAGTCGACCCACCGATACAAACCTCACCGGGCCTGTGTGCTGGCGATCCTCTGGTGGCTCTGGAAAACGGGCAAGGTCAAGCCCGTGGTAAATCAACTCAATCCTGTCAGGCGTATCAGCAAGCTGTTTTAGATGCTCTGCCCCAAACCCTGTACAGGTCGCCAGAAACGCGCAACCATGGGTATCAGCACGCAGTTTTTCGCGTTTGTCCCATTCATCCGTTGTCCAGATATCTTTGGCATGGGCCGATACTGCCCAAGGCATCTGCCGCATAATCGCCCCGTAGCGCGCCACAGATCCGGGCGTATGCATGAAATGCGCATAAAGTGCGTCAACCTCGGGCGGTAGCTCCGCTGCCAAAACGCAGGCCTGCCCAAAACGGCGCACCCGATTGCGGGTCATATCACGGCGTAAATCCCCGGCCCAAACACCCAAAGCACGCCAGAATGCGCGACGCGGCAACATACGGCACAGGCCCCGCAACACGCGCAACGGTTCCTGATGCAGATATTCGGGCAGATAGCTCACCGATGCCTTGATCTGATCATGCAGGGGATGGCGTTTTTTATCTGTCGGAAACCGCAATGACCAGATTTGCAGATCATAACCCATCTGCTCAAGAGCCAGCAATTCTTGGGCAATAAATGTCTCTGATAGCCGTGGCCAACCCTTGATCACAATGGCGAGTTTACCTCGCGCAGTCATGTGTCTTTGGTCCGTCCTAGCAGCGTTTGCACCCTGTTTGAAACGTAATCCAACCCATCCAAAAGCCCCTCAAAAAACGCATCCGAAGGTGGTTTTTGGTTTGGCAAATTGCGAATGGCCTTGATCATTGCCTCGGTTGTCAGCCCGTCGCGTTCCTCGTCCAGGATACGCACAAGGCCCAACTCCTCGGCACGGCTGGCACGAATGTATTGCTCCTTGCGCGGCTTGGTACGTGGTACAATCACGGCGGGTTTATCAAACGACAGAACCTCGCAAAACGTATTGTAGCCGCCCATAGAAACCACGCCCTGTGCGCCGTTCAGCAGGTTTTCGATCTTGCTGTCAAAACCAACCGCCCGCACGCGGCCATTCAGGCGCTCAACGCGTTCTTCGAATTCAGCGCGCGCAGAACCACTTAGGAAGGGGCCGTAAACCAACGTCGCCACGGGCGATAAATCAGGGTCTTGCTCATAGGCGGATAAGACCAAATTGACCATGCTTTGACCGTCACCGCCGCCACCCGGCGTGATCACGATATAAGGCTCTTCGACGGGATCGGTCTCTGCCAGCGCTTCGCGTTTCAGATAGCCAGTCCAATGCATGCGCGACTGCGTTTCCGGCGACAAATCCAATCCGGCAGTTGGGTCATAAATCGACCGCAATCCATAAACCCAGATTTCATCATAATACTTCTCGGCTGCCAGCTTTGCGCCTTTGCGTTCCCACTCAGCGGCCAGCACATCCGGGCTGTCCAGAACATCCCGCAACCCAAGAACCAGCTTGGCGTGCCCCTGTTCCTTTAGTAAATCCAACGCAGGCAATAGTTCTCCGCGAAATCCCGTAGGTTCCTTGTCGACCACCAGAATGTCAGGATCAAAATGCTCTGCCGCTGACTTGATCAACCCGGCGCGCAATGCAGTTGTCTCGTCAATATCCAGCCCCAATGTCTCGGAGACATATGAGCCATCAGGCGTTTTCGTCACGCCCGGCAATCGGATATGATCCACATGCTCTGGGAATGTGAAACGCCCGGCAATCGGCGAGCCTGTCAGAATGATAGCCGAGATATCGGTATCATCTGCGGTAATAGCACTCGCAAGAGCACGCGAACGACGCAGATGCCCTAATCCAAATGTGTCATGGCTATAGAACAGGACACGTGGCGCACGGCCAGCGCGGTTCAATGCCGTATTGTCGGTCTTCTCAACCAAAACCCAGCCTAACTCCCGTGGCCATCTATACTGCGAATGGCGCGCGGGCTTCCCCTGTTCCTTGGGATCAATACGCCGAATAGCCTATTGGACCCATTTATGTTCACTGCCCGATCCAATGATCGCGCGGTGCCACCCCTAACCCCATTGCCCCGTCACCACCGTCGCGGTCAACCCAAATCTTTCCAATCAACCAATAACAAAAGAGAATTTCCACGCCACTGTTGAATTGGACACATCCGTTCACCAATACGCGAGTTCATTTGTATCCTCGTGTGGCAATTGCTCTGTTAGGCAGTTTGCTATAGCTCTGAGACGTTGCAAGCAGATGAAAGTATACACTTATGCCCAAGCGATTGATCCAATTCCTTATGGCCGTAGTGCTATCCATAGGCGTTTTTACCCCGATCTATTCACCTGCATGGGCGCAGAACGCGGCATCTGGCACCTACGGCGGGGCCGTTTCCTCGGATGATCTCGCGAAAGCGTTAGATCAGGCCTCCAAGGGAGGAGGCAACACGATCATCATCGAAAATGCGCCGCAATCAGATCTCGAGTCAGCGCAACCAAGTAGCGAAGGCTATGATGGGGCCTATGTCATCGGCAAACCAAAGGGCGCAGCAGCCTTGATGCAGGCGCAGACAGAGGTTGAGCAATTTCGCGAGACACTGGGCAAACGCATTGCAGCCCTGCCCGTGGCAATCAATGAGGTGCAGTTCATTTTGCGCGCCTCAAGCCCTGACGGCAATATTTCGACCTTCGCCAAGGTGCTGCTATGGAGTTTGTTGCTGTTTGCCATTGGTATGATTGTCGAACGCGAGGTTTTCGGCAAACGTTTTGCCAAACAATTTGTTGTGCGCCGGATTCAATCCTCGCCAAAAGGGTATGAGCAAAAGCTACCCTTCTTGATATTCAGATTTCTAATGGGTGCCTTGGGCGTCGCTGTTTCAATGGTGGTGGCCTATGCGCTTGGCACCATCTTTTTTGGGCCAACCGATGATACGGCCATTCGATTTACAATCGTCGTGATCAACGTCAGCTATGCAGGGTGCCGTTTGGTTGCCTTGACCTGGCGCATGATCCTGACGCCATTCCTGTGCCAGTACCGGATTCCACAGTTTTCAAACCGCGACGCGATGCATGTTTATTACTGGCTTTGCGGGGTTGCGGTGGTTGATATTGCCAGCCTGATGTTCAGCATTTGGATCAGCGAACTCGGCTTGAACTACGATATCTTTGCAATGATGTCGATTTTGCTGGGGCTGACTATCTCTTTGCTCAATGTCGCCATGGTGCTTGTGAACAGGCGCGCAATCTCGCGGGCATTCCGCAATGGTCGCGGCGCTGATGAGGTCAGCGTTATGACGAAGCTGGCCTCCAGATTATGGGCACCAGCGGTGATCATTTACGTGACATTCGCGTGGTTTGAACTGACATTCGATCTGGTACTTGAGCGTCCGACATCGGTGCCGCTGATTGCTGGGGCCTATGCGATCATTATCTCGATCATCGTGGTTTACGCCGCAATCAACTATACAATTGAGCGGTATTTCAACCGCTCCAGAGCGCTACGCGCGATGCAATTGGCCATGATTGAGGGCTCCGCAGACGGCATGGGTGCCCCCGGCGATATCGACCCCGATCTTGATGAGCTGACCCACAATCGTCCTTCCGAGATGGAGAACTTCGAAGACCTTGCGCGGCGCATTTCTGGCATCCTCGCGTTGGTGGCTGGTATTTGGGCCTGCGTTCGCATCTGGGGCGCAAATGAGATGATCCCCGAGGGGACACCTATCGAATTGATCCTTGATCTGATGGTCATCGTTTTCATCGGCTACATCGTTTATCACGCCTTTCGCATCTGGGTTGATACCAAGATCGCAGAGGAGCAGGGCGAGGTGATCGAGGTCGAGCTGGGCGATGAGGGCGGTGCCTCTAGTGCGAGCCGTCTGGCGACGCTGCTTCCCCTGTTCAGGAACTTCATTCTGCTGATCATCATCGTCACGGTTGCGCTGATTGCGTTGCTTGAAATGGGCATCAATGTCAGCCCGTTGTTTGCCGGTGCTGGTGTTGTTGGTCTGGCCATCGGATTTGGCGCGCAAAGCCTTGTAAAGGATATCTTTTCTGGCGCGTTCTTTCTGTTTGATGATGCGTTTCGCAAGGGCGAATACATTGATATTGGCTCCGTCAAAGGGACTGTTGAAAAGATCTCGGTACGCTCGTTTCAACTGCGTCACCACTTGGGGCCGCTTCATACCATTCCCTTTGGCGAAATTCAGTTTCTGACCAACTATTCCCGCGATTGGGTGATGATGAAACTGCCCCTGCGCGTGACCTATGACACCGATGTGGAAAAGGTGCGCAAGCTGATCAAAAAGCTGGGCCAGGAGCTGCTGAGTGATCCGGTGATCGGCGACAACTTCTTGCAACCTCTAAAATCACAAGGCGTGATCGAGATGCAGGATAGTGCCATGATTATACGCATAAAATTCATGACCAAGCCCGGCGATCAATGGCTCATCCGTAAAAAAGTCTTCCAAGAAATCCGCGATTTGTTTGAACGCGAAGGCATCAAATTTGCCCACCGTGAGGTCACAGTACGGCTTGCGGATTCAGACACAAAAGACATGTCCGCAGAGCAAAAACAGGCCGTTGCGGCCGCCTCTCATGCTGCTCTGATTGAGGAAGGTCTGCTGGAAGAAGGCGGCGAAAAAGGCGGCGATGATCGCTAGGCGATTAAGGGCGGATAAACGGGGTGCGTGCGCTGCGTTAACCCCGCATATGATGCCCGTTTTGGTGCCCTGTGGATGAGAGTTTCGGGATTGGGGCACCACATCTTGCGGTCGCAAAGCCGCCATGGCGCAACGTGCGCTGGGGTAACAAATGTCGAAACATACGAAACGTGCTTTTCACGCTCTGAAATGTACATTTCACGCGATTCAGCGGCGAATCATGGTTAACGCAGGCCGGGTTAGCGCGAAATAATTACGGCTTTCGTTCCCGTTTGACCATTTCTGCTGTGCAGGCGCTATGCTCTGCAATCTGGCCAATGCTTGCCAATAGGCTGTTGGTTTCGGCGCGGTTCAACGCGGCACGACGCAAGGCCATGATACGCGCGCGTGGGCTGGCCAGAAACCGTCCCTGCGGAATGAAACTCTCAACCGGTGTATCCAAACGGGTCGCCTCATAATACCCGCCCGTCAGCGCCAACAACGTCATGGCGCAAGCGCGTGTTTCCTGTTCGGTGCAACCGGTGCCACAAGCCCCAACAAGCGGTTTGGTCACATCAGATGATAGCACCCAATCAGACACGTCCTGATACCAGCGGTTATCTGGATCAAGCGAGCCAAACCCGAAACCCAAGGCAAGCAAGCCCGCCATCGCGCGGGTATCTGGATCAGCCGGATCAAGGGAGGCGCCGTCTTGGTCCAGAATATAGGCGAGTGCTGCCAGCCCATCCGCCTGCGGGCGCGGGTCATCATTTAGATAGGTCAAAAACGGGGTCAGTTCTGGCAGCAAATCGTCGCTATTCAACAGATCCATGCGCTGTTGATCGGTGCCATAAAGCGCAAGAATGCGGATCGGGCGGCCTGTGGCCTGATGCTCTCCCAATACATGCAATTCGGTGATCAATTCCGGGCGTACGCGCGTATCGCGAGCTTGTAATAACAATTGCGCCAAACGGTTGCCATCCATGGCCTCGATCGACAGCCAGCTTTGTGCAAAGGGTTCCCCAAAGGAGGTTTTGCGAAACAGGTCTTTGGTCTCTCTGCGGCTAAGGCCCTGACGATACCGCGAGGGGCCACGATCCGCGATTTCGATCTGCGCCAGCAGCAACCGCGCATCAGAATGGCCATCCCTGGCCAGCTTGGCGAGGGTGGTCAGGCTTTTCTCATCATCGCCCTTTAGCCATGCGGAAACGGCCGTTAGAAACCGCGCCTGCTCAAGGTTCTGCGCGCCAACGGGCAGGGTCGAAAATAGCAGGCCAACCAGTGCAAGAATGCGCAGCATCGTCGATTTCTCCGGCCAAGTCAGATGTGGAAACTGGTTTAGCGCGTATTCGGATCAAGCGCATCACGCAACCCGTCTCCAAAGAAATTAAACGCCAGAACGATCACAATGATGGGCAGCATGGGAATGGCCGTCCACGGGTAAATCTCAATCGAGGCGAGGTTCTGCGCGTCATTCAGCATGACCCCCCAACTGACAGCGGGCGCACGCAGGCCAAGGCCCAAAAACGACAGCGCCGTTTCCCCAAGGATCATCGCCGGAATCGACAGCGTGGCGCTGGCGATCAGGTGGCTAAGGAAATTGGGCAGCAGGTGTTTGCGGATGACGCGGCTGGGTTTTGCGCCCATCATTTCGGCGGCGCGCACGAATTCCTCTTCTCGTAGGGACAGGAATTTCGATCGCACCGCGCGCGCCAACCCCGGCCAGTCAAGAATGCCAAGGATGATTGATATGATAAAGAACACCGCCACCGGCCCCCAATGGCTGGGCACTGCTGCAGAGAGGGCGAGCCATAGCGGCAATTCGGGCAGGGAGCGCAGGATTTCAATCACGCGGTTGATCAGCCAATCAGGTGTGCCGCCAAAATAGCCAGCGATGCTGCCTAGAATGATTCCAATGGTAAAGCTGACCGAAATGCCGACAAGGCCCACTGTCAGGGACAATTGCGCGCCATACAGAATGCGTGAAAACACATCGCGGCCTAGGCGATCTGATCCCCATAGGAAGACCGTGGCCCCCTCGGGTGCGCAAAACAGGTGGCGTGTGGTTGGGATAAATCCAATCAGGTTGTATTCATCGCCCTCGCAGAAAAACTCTAGTCGGGCGGGGTTTTCCTCATCTCGGGTATAGTTCCAGCGGAAATTCTCTAGGTCGGCCTCGGCAATTAGCGGGATCACATGGGGGCCGATAAAGGCACCGTCATGAAAGAAATGCACCATTTGCGGCGGGGCATAGAGGTGTTCAACGTGCCGCTCACCGGGGGTATAGGGCGCGATGAAACCGGCAAAGGGCAGCATGAAATAGGACAGCAGCAGAAACACCGCCGACACGAGTGCAAGCCGGTGACGCATAAAGCGGCGCAGGACCAGCCGCCAGTTGGGCAGGTCTAGATCGGTATCGCGCAGCTCTGCTTGCAGCTCGTCGGAATAGGGGGCGTCGTCGACATATCGACCGTCGGGAAGAATGCTCATCAGGAACGCCCTCCGAAGCGAATACGGGGATCAAGCAGCGCCAACAATAGATCGGAAATCAGCGTGCCGATCAGGGTTAGCAGGGCAACGAACATCAGTACGAAACCGGCCAGAAACTGATCTTGTGATTTCAAGGCTTGCAATAATACCGGGCCGATTGTTTGCAGCCCTAGCACGACCGACACCAGAACCGACCCCGACACCAAGGCGGGCAATAGCGTGCCGATGTCTGCGACAAAGGGGTTAAAGGCCACACGCAGCGGGTATTTTGTCAACATGCGTGCCGATCCCATGCCCTTGGCGCGGGCGGTTTCAACGTAGGGTTTGCTAAGTTCATCCAACAGGTTGGCACGCAGGCGTTGCATCATCGAGGCGGCCCCTGCTGTGCCGATAACAAAGGTCGGAATGATGAGATGCACCAGAATGGAACTCATCTTTTCAAAGCTCATAGGCTCGCCTTCAAACTGCGGATCCATCAGGCCACCGATGGGCAGGTTCAGGTGCTTGTGCCCGTAATAAAACAACATCAGCGCCAGCAGAAAGTTGGGCGTGGCCAAGCCAAGATAACCCACAAAGGCAGAGGTATAATCGACCCATGTTTTGGATTTCGCCGCCGCCAACACCCCCAAGGGCAAGGCAACCGCGTAAACAAAAACAACCGCCGCCAGATTGACCAAAACCGTTAGCCACAAGGCCTCTCCGACGATTTCAGAGACGGGTTGGTCAAATTCAAACGACCAGCCGAAATCGCCCTGCAACATGCCCGAAAAACCCAAAGGCCCCTCGGCAAATCCCATCCAGATCAAATATTGATGCCAGATCGGGCGATCCAACGCGTATTCCTTGCGCAAAAACTCGGCCTTGGCGACGCCCGCCTCTTGGCCCGTTGCACGTAATTCGTTGATTTGGTTGGATAGATAATCGCCCGGTGGCAAATTGATGATCACAAAAACCAAGGCCGACACAACAACCAGCGTGGCCAGCATGGTCAACAGACGGAACACGGCATAGCGCAGGATCGCCATCATTCGTCCCCTTCTGCAAAGTAAAATTCATCCATCCGGTGGATACCGAAATGCGCGCCCGGTGCCCATGCCCAGATCGCCTGCTCAGGCACATTGCGCAACCGTTTTGACACCACAACGGGCTGTGGCGCACCGGACAAAATGCCGATGCCGTAAATTTGGCTCGCGTGGATATCAATCATCGCTTGCCACAACTCTGATCGCTCGGCGTCGGTGTCGACCTGTGCCCATTGATCGGCCAGCTCTGTCAGGCGGATTGCCTCGGGCATGTCGGGTTTCTCGCCCGCCTCGCCATGGGTTTGGTAATATTGCCCCCACATCGGCCAGCCAAAGAATTCCTGTTGATGGGGCACCACATATTCCGGTCGCGTGTAGGATTTGGGCAGGCCATTATCCCAACCGAACCAAACAGCCGCCATCGTCACACCGGAATAGACCCGGTTGCGCAAAATATCACGCTCCAGCGGGCGCATTACCAGTTTGATACCGATTTCGCGCCATGTGTCGGTGATGATTTGCAGGGCGTTCTCAACCTCTTGGCGCTCTCCCGCGGTTTCGATCACGAACCACGCGGGGCGCCCATCAGGTAGCAGACGAATGCCGGTTTTATCGCGCTTGGTTAGGCCGATGCCATCCAGTAGGCGATTGGCCTCTGCCGGATCATATTGCGACCATGCATCGCGATTTTCGGGTTTGAAAAACGGGCTTTGGGGCAGGACGGTCATGCTGCCCTCTTGTCCCAAACCAAAGTAGAGCGCGCGATTGATCATGCGTCGATCAATGCCCATAGACAGCGCGCGCCGGAAATCGGCCTGCCGCATGACATCGCGCCAAACCGGATCGCGGAAATTCAGGTTAGGATAGATCGCGATTTGCGAGGCGGTGCCGTTTGACCATAGGCGCGTGGTGTAATTGCCGCCCTCGACCTCGCCTTTTTTCAGGATTGCCACATCTTTGAAATCAATGCCGCGGGCTTGCAGGTCGGCCTCTCCTGCGTTGGATTTCGCAGCCACCAGCCCCGAGCCAACCACCGTCATCTCGATGATATCTAAATAGGGCAGTTGCACCCCGCGCGCATCCACACGGTGATAATAGGGATTACGCACAAACAAGAACCTGCTTTTGCCCTTGGCAGTGGCATTGATCCATGGCTGCAATGTCGGCAGCGAGGCATTGTCGAATTTGTACATGTTATCGTATTTATTATGCAGCCCGGCCCAGCTGCGCACGCGTTTTTTGCGCATCAAAACTTCTAGATCCTGCATGCCAGCATAGGCAACATGGAACTGTTTCAGATAGTGCGCGGGCATGTAGATAAAGGGGGGGCGTGCCTGCGCCAGCGCCTGTGCAAAGTCAGGATTGGGCAGGGACCATTCATAGATCACCGTTTGTGGATCAGGGAAGGTAACCTTGGGCAGCTCTCCCTGCACGCGCAGGAATTCAGAGGGGCCGGAGGGGGTCAGTTCCTCATTATTGGCAACGTCGTGCCACCAATAGGCGAAATCAGCCGAGGTAAACGGATGACCGTCGGACCATTTGTGCCCCTTGCGCAGATGCAGGGTGAATTTGCGGCCATCAACCACGGTCAGGTCACGCAAAACATCCGGCGCTAGGTTGTAGTTTTCGTCATAACCGATCAGGCGCGCATAGCCGTAGACCACCATTTGGCGGATATCCTTGGAGCGCGTGATCATCGTGCGCAGCGTGCCGCCCTGTGAGCCAAACGTGCGGCCCTTGGCAGGAAGGTCAACGATCAGCGGCTGTTGGGGGATGCGCTCAATCACGGGGGGCAGATTGCCTGCCACCACCTCGGCGGCCCAAAAGGTGCTTTCGGTAAGGTCGGTCTGTTCTGCGCGCGCCATGATGGGCGACGTAAACAATGCGGCGGTTAGGCAGAGGCCAGACAGGAGGTGTTTAAACATAGCAGCGCACCTTATGACCCGGCTCGATCTCGCTTAGCGGGGGGGCATCCATGCCGTTGAAACGGTAGGCCGCGGGCCAGCTATCCGCCGATCCTGCCCCTTGTGACACGATGGCCAGATCAATCGGGCGATTGATATCTGGTTCGGGTTGGGCGGCAATCAGCGCCCTTGTGTAGGGATGTTGCGGGTTGAAAAACAGCGCCTCAGGCGGGCCTTGCTCCACGATCAACCCTTGGCGCATCACCGCCACCTCATCCGCAATGCGCGACACGACGGCAAGGTCATGGCTGATAAACAGATAGGACAGGTTCAGCCGATCCCGAATGTCCTCAAGCAGGGTCAGGATTTGCTCTTGGACAGAAACATCCAATGCGGAGGTCGGCTCATCACAAACCAGAAACGTCGGGTTCAACATCAGGGCGCGGGCAATGGACAGGCGTTGGCGTTGGCCGCCGGAAAACGCATGCGGAAAGCGGGTCAGCATATTGGGGCTAAGGCCGACCCATTTCAGCATGTCCGCTGCCCGATCACTGCGTTCAGAGCCAGAGCCGATACCGTGGATTTCCAGCGGCTCAGTCAGGGCCTCTTTGACACGCATACGGGGGTTTAGGGTCGAATAAGGGTCTTGGAACACCATCTGGGCCTTGCGTTGAAACGCCAGCCTGTCGGCCTTGCTTAGTTGTTGCAGATCAATCGTGTCGCCGCCGGTTTCGCCGCGAAACCTGATCGAGGCACCGGGATCAGCCAATTCCGCGCCCAGCGCCATGCGGGCACAAGTGGTTTTGCCAGATCCGCTTTCGCCCACAACGGCGGTGGTTTTGCCGCGCTCCACCTCAAGGTTCACGCCCCGCACCGCTCGTACGGTTGATTTGGGCGACCAAGGGGCTGCGCCCTTTAGGACATAGGATTTGCAGACGTCTTGCATTTCCAAGATCAAATCACGCTCAGGCGTGGCAGGGGTCCATGCCGTGACCTCGGGAATAAGCGGGGCGGCTGCGAATAACTTCTGCGTATAGCCATGCGCGGGGCTGGTCAGCACATCATTGGCGCTGCCTGCCTCCATCACGCGACCCCGGTTCATCACCGTCACGCTATCGGCCATATTGGCCACCACGCCCAAATCATGGGTCACCAGAATAACCGACATGCCGGTATTGTGCTGAATATCCTTGATCAGCCCAAGCACCTGCGCCTGCGTGGTCACATCCAATGCGGTGGTCGGCTCATCCGCGATCAACAATTCGGGTTCGGCGATAATGGCCATGGCGATCATCGCGCGCTGACGCATACCGCCGGATAATTCAAAGGGATAAGACCGCCAAACGCGCTCAGGATCGGGGAAACCGACCTGCTCAAACGTCTCCAGCACCTTTTTCTTGGTTTTCGCGCCCGACCCTTTGCCGTGCAGAGTCAGCACCTCAACCACCTGATTACCAATCCGGTGAAGCGGCGACAGGGATCGCATCGGCTCTTGAAAGATCATCGAAATATGGTTGCCACGCAGCGCACACATCTGCCGTTCGGATTGCGCCATGATGTCCGTTGGCCCGTCACGCCCATTGAACATAACAGAACCACTACGCACTTGGGCGATACCGGGCAACAGTCGTTGCGCAGCCCTGCAACTTAGGGTTTTTCCAGATCCGCTTTCGCCGACCAAAGCCAGCGTTTCTCCGGGTTGAACGGCAAAACTGACATCATCAACCACAGGCAACGCATCGCCAAATCCGATTGTTAGCCCCTTAACCTCGAGCAATGCCGCCACGTATTCGTCCCCACCTGCCACGCCGCGATGCGACGCCCGTTCCAATGATCCCCTGAATTCCATGCTGGCTGTTTTGCGCTGCTTGGACTCCCACATTCAAAGGCCACGGGCCACTGAAACATCATTTCCCCCACCTCGCAAGCAGCTTGCCTCTGCATCCGGCCCGACGCCACGTCTATCACCTGACCAGAAACCGTTTCGAATATGAGTTGAGGTAGCACTTTGCGTTGCGCCAAATTCCTGCCACAGGTGTTAGTGCAATCGCCATAACCCCGGTTCATGACGAAAATGTTGCAGACTGTAAATTTCCGGTGACCTGCTCTACAGGTTTCTCAGAATGTCCCTATGTATCAGCCAATATTCACTCCGCACCAAGACAGGATTCCCCATGAGCCGCCTCGACGTATTCATCAATCGCATGCAATCACAGCGCGCCTGTATCGACTTCGCATTGGCGCACACACAGGCCGTTAGTGGCCCGGTGTTTGAACTGGGGCTGGGCAATGGGCGCACCTATGACCACCTGCGCGAGAACGCCTCAGAGCAAGAGGTGTTTGTTTTTGAACGCGCCGTTGCCTCTAATCCGGCATCCACGCCACCAGATGCGCAATTGCTGTTGGGGGATGTGGTCGATACGCTGCCGCAGGCTTTGGCGCGGTTCGGTGCAACGGCACGGATGATTCACGCAGATCTGGGCGGGCATAATCTGGATAAAAACGATGCCTTTGCGCGGCTGGTCTCACCCCTAATCGAGCCGCTAATCGCGCCAATGGGATTGGTGGTTTCTAGCGACCGGATGTATTTTGATACCCTCACAGAGATCCCGCTGCCAGAAGGCGCAATACCCGGACGTTGCTTTATCTATCAGCGCCAAGGGTAAGCGCCGCCCCATCTGTCAAGCACCAGCCGAGGGCGGCTCCGTCAGGAGCTTCCCGAGACATCGAGCGCGCCGCAGGCGCTCCTTTAAGGCGTTTTGAGAAAAACGCGCCTCGCGCGGTTTTAGTAGAAACGCTTTAGGTCACGCCACCCGCCTTCCTTGGCGCGGAATGCATCTTGTGCCATGACGGGGGATAATTTGGAGTCAGCCATGAATTTCAATCGGTTTGCGGTTTTCTACACGGCCCCCATGGGTGCCTTGGCCGAGTTTGGCGCCGCATGGCTGGGCTGGGATGTGGCGCGCGCAATTGCGGTGCCTCATCCGATAATTGCCGGGCTGGAAACCCCAGTCGCCGAGCTAAGTCAGGGGCCGCGAAAATACGGTTTTCACGGCACGATCAAGCCCCCTTTTCGTCTAGCGCAGGGGCAAACCGTCGCTGCATTGTCTGACGCCATGCAGGCCCTGTGTTCCCGCCGTCATGCCGTCGCGTTGGATGGTTTGGAGCTGGGTCAACTGGGCCGGTTTTTGGCGCTTGTTCCCATGGGTGACACCGCATCCTTGGCCGCGCTGGCCGCCTCGTTTGTACGCGAGCTGGATATGTTTCGCGCTCCGCTCACCGAGGCCGAATTGATCAAAAGGCGCGGGGCCAATCTTAGCCCAAACCAAGAGGCCAATCTTGTTAGCTGGGGCTATCCTTATGTGATGGACGAGTTCCGGTTTCATATGACCTTGACCGGGCGCATGCCCAAAAAACAGACCAGCCAAGCCCACAGCGTTTTGATGCCAATTGTTGCACCCTTACTGCCCAAACCCTGTGTCATCGACGCGCTGACCTTGGTTGGAGAAGACGACGAGGGGCGGTTCCATCAAATTCAGCGTTGCGCCCTTTTGGCATAAATCGCGGATAGGGCGGTTTGCACGGTGATCTCCAACGGGCCGTCATTTGCGATCTCAACGACATTTAAACCCGGTGCGATAGTGAATGCTGCCCGGCGCAACCGATCAGTAATATCAGCGGTGTTTTCGCGCCCGCGCATGGTAAGCCTTGCGGCCAATTCATCGGGATTTGCTGTTAATGACAAGACCAAAAAATCGGGCACCCGCTTGGCCACTTCGGGCAAAACAGCGCGTGAAAAATTGACCAGCACATCATAGCCTCCCATGGTACGCCCATCAGGGGTACGCCGCCCCTGCGTCAACGCGATCGCCTCTGATGGAATGGCGTACTGCAACCCATGCGCTGACCAACTAAAGGCAAAGGCCCCTTTGGCCTGCAATGTGGCGAATTCAGTCTCTGTTACGCCCTTAGATGCCTCCCCACCTACCCCAGAGGGCCGCGTAATCACCCGCCGCGCAAGGCGGATATTGCTGTGGGCCGCGGCCAATGCTGCCATCACCGTATCCTTGCCCACACCCGATGGGCCGACAACGGCGATCAAACGGCCGGGCATTGGAATATTGCTCATTTATGCGCCCCCTATCTCGGTTTATAACGGGTGCCGCGACACCCCGTGACGCCCTGCGATGCGACACTTATCTCAGCCATCAAGGCGCCCTATCTATCTAGCTACATCTCTAGACGACACCCCCCGGCGCGCCAATGGCAATCCTTGTCCCAAGGGGGCCACCATACAAGGCCCGCCCGCGCGCCGGTTTGGCAATCCATCCCCGCCACAGCCCGGTCGGGTGGTAATGCTGGTGGTCCGCCGGAGATCACATCCGCAATCACCGCGCAAACGGGCAGTCAGGCGCAAATCACCGTAAAACCGCCCATCCAAGCCAAAAAATGCACCTATGATCTACAACACCGTCAAGTTAAAACGCCCGAGGCAGCGCTGATCCCTTGATTTGTCGGGCAAAGAATGGTTTTGCCGCAGGTATTGGTTGCCCGGTCTTTGACCCTAAGAAAAGCGACCAGACGTAGACATTCAATCAGATTGTTTTTAGTCTTTGGTTTTGGACGGTAAATTGGTGCAGAATACGGTCGGCGCGTCGATGCGCCTCAAAGACGCTGATACGGCAACGCGGGGCGAAAGTATGACACAAACGCAATCAAGCTTTTCGGTTTTCGCCGAACGCAGATTTCGTTTGAGCGGCAAGGCGTTGATTGAAAACGGCCATCCCTATTTCGTACCCACCGATGCCTTGGAGGACGCAAGTGATTCCTGGCCTGACGGATTTCTGAGCATTGCGCATTATGACTATCTTGGCCTTGCGCATCACCCCAAAGTGGTTGCCGCTGCCAAGGCCGCGATTGATCGCCACGGCACTGGCGTTGGAGCATCGCGTCTGGTGGGCGGAGAGCGTCTGGGCCATCGCGCGCTAGAGGATGCTTTGGCCGATTTTCTGGGCGTCGGTGGCGTGCTGTCGATCATCTCAGGATATCTGACCAATGTGGCCCTGATCAATCATGTCATGGGCCCCAAAGACATCGTGATTGCCGACGAGTTGGCGCATAATTCCATCGTGATTGGTGGTAAAACCGGCAAATTCGCCTATCGCACCTATCTGCATAACGATCTCGACGATCTTGAGCGGCTGATGGGTGAGGTTGCGGGCGATTATAACCGTGTGCTGATCGTCACCGAGGGTCTCTTCTCGATGGATGGGGACATCACCGATCTGCCCCGTTTGCTTGAGATCAAGGAAAAACACGACGCTTGGTTGTTGCTGGACGAGGCGCATTCTTACGGGGTGCTGGGCGCGACGGGTCGTGGATTGTGCGAACATTTTGGCGTTGATCCTGCGCGAATTGACCTGACTGTCGGCACGCTTTCCAAAAGTTTTTCCTCATCAGGCGGGTTTGTTTGCGCCTCTGCCGAGGTGATTGAGTGGCTGCGCTTTACTCTATCGGGGTTTGTGTATTCCGTTGGATTATCTCCTGCGACAGTCGCCAGTGCGCATGCTGCGCTTGATGTTTTGCGCAGTGAGCCTGAGCGCGTCACGCATTTGCGGGCCAATTCGCAACGGTTTTTAGCCAAGGCGCGCGCGGCTGGATTGAATACCGGTTCCGCCTTGGGCGAGGCGGTGATCCCCGTTTTGTTCACCTCAGCCGAGCAATGCGCCTTTGTCGCTGAAGCCTTGATGAATGCAGGCATCTATGCTCCGCCAATCATCCATGTCGGCGTGCCCAAAGATTTGCCGCGCATCCGGTTTTTCCTTTCCACCACCCACACCGAGGCGCAAATTGACCGCGTGATCGAGGCGGTACTGACCGCTCTTGCCAAGTATGAGCAGGGACCAACTGGCGCGCTATCCTTGGCACCAAAACGGGTCGGTGCCGAGTGATGTCAATCTGGCGCACGCGTATGATCCTGCCACTCATGGCGATTGCAGTGTTTGTGATTTCGCTGGCTCCGCAGACGCATGCGAACCCTGATCTTAGCATTGCACAGGCCACCACCTCTGCGAAAATGCCACGTGTGCGGGCCGATTTTCCGGTGCCCGCCGACAAGGCACAGCTATTCTATGTGCAGCGCTCGATGAATTCCAACACGGTGGTTTATGCGGCGCAGTTTGATGGGCAGGGCATGCTGAAATCTCGTGCCCCTGTGCGGGCCTATTGGCGGCGGTTTAACACCACCTCTGAGGTTAAATCGCTGAAGTGGTTCGAAGATGCCTTTGCTTATGGGGTTAAGGCGCGCCGCACGCAGGATTCCACCTATAAGGTTCGATTTCAGGCCATACCGGAACTTGCTGTCGAGTTGCGCCAAACCGCCCCGTTTCAGGCGGCCTTGTGGGCGCAGGTCGAGGACCGGGAACTGCGCCTTAACTACGCCTATCTTGATCTTGACGAATCCGGGATGATCCCGCGCGTCACCGCCCTTCGCTTGTTTGGAACCGACCCCACTTCGGGTTTGGCCCATGCATATATAATTACCGTTTCCGGTGGAGACTTCCGCAAATGACTACCTCGCAAATTCGCACCTCAATTCGTACCGCCATTGTTGGTGTGGGCAACTGTGCCAGCTCTCTCATTCAGGGTGTTTCTTATTGCCGCGCCATGGGGCCGGATGCCATCGGTGTCAGCTTTCCCGAATTGGCAGGCTATCGGCCCGAAGATATCGAACTGGTCGCAGGTTTCGACGTTGATGCGCGCAAGGTTGGGCTGTCGTTGGGTGAGGCCGCCCTTGCCGCGCCCAATTGCACAGAGGTTTTCCACGATCAATTAGACGACCAACAGGCGCGTGTGATGCGTGGCCCCGATCTGGATGGTGTGTCGGCGCATATGCTTAACCAGCCCGAGGATCGCAGCTTTCGTCTGTCGCTGGAGCCTGCTCTGGCCAAAGACGATATCGTTAGCGCGCTGCGGGCCGCAAAGGCCGAGGTGATGGTGATTTTCCTGCCCGTTGGGTCGCACCGCGCCGTTGAGTTTTACGCCGAATGCGCGATTGAGGCGGGTTGTGCCTTGGTCAACGGCATCCCGGTTTTCATCGCCTCAAATGCGGTATGGGCGGCGAAATTCAAATCCGCCAACCTGCCAGTATTGGGCGATGATTTTAAGGCACAACTTGGCGCGACGGTTGTGCACCGCACCCTGACCAATCTGGCCGAAATGCGCGGCGTTAAGATCGACCGCACCTATCAATTGAACGTTGGCGGCAACACCGATTTCCTGAATATGTCAGACATGGATCGCCTCGCGATGAAACGCGAGTCTAAGACAGAGGCCGTGCAGGCGTCGATGGAAAACAGGCTCGATTCCACCGATATTCGCATTGGCCCGTCAGATTACGTGCCATGGCTGAATGATCGCAAGGTGGCCTATATCCGTCTTGAGGGTCGCCTGTTTGGCGGCGCGCGCACCAATATCGAGCTGCGCCTAGATGTTGAGGACAGCCCCAACGCCGCTGCCGAGGCGATGGCGGGCATTCGTTGTGCCCGTATCGCATTGGATCGCGGGTTAAGTGGGGCGATCAATGCCGCATCTGCCTTCCTGTTCAAACACCCGCCAGAACAGATTGAGGACACCGATGCCCATGAGGCATTGCTGCAATTCGCAAACAGCGCTGATTCTGGTTCTAACTCCGGGGAAACCTGATGCCGCGCGCTGCCTTTGTCACCGGAGGTTCAAGCGGCATCGGCCTAGCCGCAGCGCATCAATTGGCCGCCAAGGGGCACGATCTAGCGCTGTTTGCGCGCGACGCTGACAAATTGGTGACGGCGCAAACCGCCCTGCTGGCCGCCCACCCCAAACTGCGCGTCATGACCTATTCTGTGGATGTCAGCGACAGCGACGCCCTGACCCAAGCCGTCGCCACAGCCATCACCGATCTGGGCACGCCCGAGATTGCCATTGCCAGCGCGGGCATCGCCGTGCCGGGATTGTTTATCGAGCAACCCGCCCAACTGCACCACGATCACATGGCGGCAAATTATTTCGGCAGCCTGACCTTTGTGCAGGCCTTGATTGACCCCATGCGCGTGGCAGGTGGCGGGCAAATCGGGTTGATTTCCTCGGGTGCGGCATTTTTTGGCATCTATGGCTACAGCGCTTATGCCCCGTCCAAATTCGCCCTGCGCGGGTTGGCCGAGGTGCTGCGCATTGAGCTGGCAGAACTCGGCATCGGGGTCACGCTATGTTACCCGCCGGACACCGATACGCCGCAGCTTGCATCTGAGAAAAAGACCAAACCAGCCGCAACCCAAATGATCACCGAGGGTGGCGGGCTGTGGTCCGCCCCCGATGTTGCGCGCAAGCTGCTGCATGGCATGGCGCGGAACCGGTTTATCGTCGCGCCCGGTATGCAGATGGCCGCGCTTAACGTGCTTGGCAGCCTGATTGCACCGTTATTGCGCCTGCATCAAACCCGCATTCTGCGCAAGCTGGCCCGGCGCACAAAATGACCCCTTCCGTCGTTGATATCACCCTATTGGCGGCCCTGCTGCTGGCGACGGCCTATGCTGTTCTTGTGCTGGTGTTTTTGGTGCCCAAAACCCGCGCCTTGGGCAAGGATATGCTGCATATTATGCTAAGTGCGACCCTGATAGCCGGGCTAATTTGCGGCAGTTTCGTCGCGGGTGGTTTGATCCTGTGGATCGCCTTGATCCTGCTAGGGTTTCGCATCGGATACGAGACTGGATTCGTCACTATTTCACCGCAAAAGTCCTATTTGACGGGATCACTGTTGGCCGCAAGCACCGCCGCCATCACGTGGTTTTCCGCGCCCCAAATCATCATGGTTCTGATCACGCTGTGGTCGCTATGTTTGATGCGTCACCTCTGGGCCTATTTCAGCGCTCAGCGCACCGACATAGTATCGCAAATCTTGCTCTTTCCACTGCTACCTTTTCTGCTGTTTGCCCATGCAGCAGGCCTGCCTGACTATGCGCCCTTTGTCTTGGGGAGTTACCTGTTGGTTGAGACGTTTGACGGCTATGCGTTGGTTGCCGGGAAACTGTTTGGCCGCACCAAGGCGTTTCCGACCCTATCGCCGGGAAAAACCGTTGAGGGTCTTGCAGGGGGGGCTGTCATGTTGGTGCTAACGGCCATGGCGGCGGCCTGGGCACTTGGCCTGCCAATGGTGCCCACATTGCTGCTATCGCTCTTGGTGGGGGTTCTTACCGTCGCGGGGGATCTGGCAGCGTCGCGCCTGAAACGGCAGGCTGGTGTTAAGGATTATCCGGTTCTGATGGCCCGTCAGGGAGGCGCGTTGGATTCGCTGGATTCATGGGTTGCTGCGGGGGCTGGGCTGGGAGCCGTGCTGGCGCTTTATGGTGTCTTTGGGTGATGCGGCGGGTAATGCGGCCACCTTCTTATGCGGTATGACAAAATCAATAATTCAGATTGCCACCAAAACAGCATAGGGTCGACCAAGACCCCCGTGACCGGAAACCTTGGCACATGACACTCATCGGCCCCGTGACCCGCATTCTGCTCGTGCCGTCGCTGTTGCGACTGGTCGGTCTGTTGCTATTGGTTGAGGCCGTGTTTCTCGCCGAAAGCTTTCAGGGGTTGATGGAGGCCGCTCTGCGCTATGATGGCTCCCTTGGGGATGTGCTGTATCTGCTTAGCTTTCGCTCACCGGAAATACTGGACCTCGCCCTTGCGCTTGGCATGCTGATCGCCGTCTATTTCACCATCGCCGAGGCCCGCAATCGCGCAGAGCTGATCATCCTTGCCACCGCCTCTGTTAGCTGGACGCGCGTGGTTGGATTTTGCCTTATGTTGGGCGCGATCGGTGCCTGCCTTAGCTTTTTGATCGCGGCCTATCTGTTGCCATTGGCGCGGTTTGCAGAACGCATCGCGCTAGCAGAGTTACGCAAGGATTACGTGATCGCGCAGGTTCTAACACCGGGGCCGCGCAGCACGGTGCAGACATTTGACGACATCACATTTATCGCGACGCAGCCCCATACAGATGCCCAAGAACGCGGGCAGTTATTCGTCTTTCAACCCGGTGAAGATGGCGGATGGCGCGCCGCAGTGTCGCGGGATTGGAACATTCAGTCACCCGATAATGGCAGCCAATACGACATCGTTTTGAAACAACTGCGCGCCTATGACAAAGCGGCCCCCATTGCCGGCAGGGACCATGCCCGCCCCATCAGCGCGATCACCACACGCAACGCGCGCTTTGCCTTTGATATGGATGATATCGCGCCCAATCCCGAGCGGTTGATGCGCAGCGATGAGCGGCCCTTGATCCAGGCCAGCACCATGAACTCGGACGCTGATCCTGACACGCGCACCCGTATCGCCAAGGCCGTGGCGCGGGCCCTATTGGTGCCGGCCGCTGCCCTGTTTGCGCTGGTCGCGATATTGGCGGCAGGGGGCGGGTATGGTCGCTATCTTGCCCTGCCTATCGCTGCCTTGATGATTGTCACGCTGGACGTGATCGGGCGCACCCTGATGGGGAATGCTGCGGCCCTGCCATCTGTGTTGCTCTATGGCGGTGGTGCCCTTGTGTATCTTGCGCCACCACTGGCCTATCTGCTGTGGCAGGGGGAGCAATTGATGATCCCCGTCAGAGGTGCCCCATGACGGGTGCTGCAATGTTTGGCATCGCCGTGCGCAGTATCCTGTGGCAGCATTTGCGCGCCATTGGCTTTGTGATGTTTGTGTTGCTGATCGTCGCCTTTTCCATTGACCTGTCCCAAACGATGGATGAATTGATCACCAAAGCGGCAGAGACAAAACAGTCTCTAATTCGCATCATAGTCCCTTATCTTGGATATCGTGCGGCGGATATTGTTACACGTCTGTTGCCCATGGCCTGTCTGGCAGGCGCGTTTTTCGCCGAACTGTTGCGCCGTCAACGGATGGAGGATGTGATCCTCTCCGCAGCCGGTGCCTCGCCTGCCTTGGTGCTTTGGGCCCTGCTGTTGATTGCCGCTGGTGTGGGCAGTTTTCAGGCTACGATGGAGGGATGGTTGCGCCCTTTGGCTGTGTTCAATCAGGTCGACATGGGCGTTGGCACCTATGCCAGTCGCTATCGACATCACGAAACTGATGCGCGTTGGTTTGTCACGGATGCACGCGCAATGCAGGCCCGCGTCATCATCAGCGACACGCCGCAACTGCGCGACATCACCCTGTTTGACGGCATTGATCAGGACGCGCTAAATGCCATTCTGACCGCCAAAAGCGCCACCGCTGGCGCGCAGCCGGGAGAGTGGGATTTGCAAGGCGTGCAACGCTGGGTGCCTGATGCGCGCGGCAATATGCAACCCACACAACTGGCCCACGCGACCATCACCTTTCCCCTCTCCGAGGCAGAGCTGCAATATCTCACCGTGCCCGCCTTTAACCTGCCAAATGATGACCTGCGAGAGCTGCGCAGCACCGCCACCGGCCTGCGCAAAGCGGATGCCGATATCGCCAGCTATCGCCGGATCACAGCCTTTTTCCTGCCCGGTATATTCATTCTATTGGGGGCCAGCTTGGCGCAAACCGGATACAAGGGGCGATGGTTCGCGCCCTTTCGTCTGACGGCCTTGGCGGTACTCGGATATATCTGTGTCGTCTCGGTCAAAATCTTTTGGTCGTTGGGTATTTTTGGTCAGGTGCCGCCCCTATGGGCCTGCATCACATCCCTGATATTGGCGGCGGGCTTAACCTTTGCCCTACAGGCGCGGCGGTTCTGAAAAATGTGCATCGTTGGCCTGAATACGGGGCCACACAACATCACGTGCGCGCGCATACATGGTTTCGTCATCCATCTCGGCCCATGCAAGATCATCTATTTTGTGACATGCTAGCGGGGTCTCTTGGGCGAAATTCACCACGGCAAGTTCGTAATCAGAGGCAGGGCTTGCCGCAAATTGCGCCTCGGCATGGGTCTTTAACTGCGCCACAGATTCTGCTGAAAAACACGTCACGCCTGCCAGTTCGCCATGATGTGGCTCCGCCCGACAGGTGATATCCTTGGACATTTCGACAAACCGCTGATGCGCACCGCCCTGATCCTGCGCCCAAACATAGACCTCGTCCGTGGCCTTTGTTTCACCGGAGACCATGATCAATGTCTGATCCGGCCCCAATGATGCCAAGGCGCGGCGCTCATAAATCAGGTCACTTTCCAACAAGGCCACCGGCCCGTTCAAACCCTCAAGCCCGACCATCATAGAGCGCAAACTGCCCGCCTGCGCATATTCGGGATTATGGATCAACTCTACTCCGGCAACCTGACCAAACAGCGCCTCATATTGATCACCAAGATGTCCGGTGACAATCCGCACCCGCTTGATACCGCGTTCCTTTAGCAACCGGACAGAGCGCTCGACCAAACGCTCCCCCCCGATTGAAAACAAGCCTTTTGGCGTTAGCTTCCCCAATGGACCCATGCGCATACCGCGGCCCGCTGCCAAAATTACTGCATCCAAATCGCTTCCTGTCATTTTTGCGCTCAAATATGCTCGAATTCCAGTATAAGCCTATGTTATGCATTATGAACAGCTATGACGAGGCCGTTTCACAGGATGAAAGAAACACCGCTAACATTGGGCCATGCCCTACGCCACTCTGACCATCAATTGCGCCGGTCGGAATGGCAGACAAATTGGGCCACCGCGTTGTTCTTTAGAACGCCCGGTGTTGCGATGGCGTGGTTGTTATTGCGCATGGGCGTAACCCCGATGAAGGTGACGTTGTCCGGGTTGGCGCTTGCGATCTTGATGCCGATTTGCGCCTCTGTCCTGCCGCTTGGTATTGCGGGGCCGGTTTTGTTTCTGCTTGCTGTAATGTTTGAGATTCTGGACTGCGCCGATGGCACCATGGCCCGCATCAGCAATACCGTGTCAGAGACAGGCGCACGGGCCGATTTTCTGGCGGATATGTTGCATTGGGGCTTGTTGTATTTGGCATTTGGTATTCTCGCGGACCGCATGTTTGATCAATTTTGGCTGTGGACAGCGCTGGCGGGCATCGCGGCTTGGCTGCGGTTGTTTGCCCGCATTTGCAATGACAGCGTGCCCAAGATCGAGGTGGAGACATCCGCCACATTGCCCCCGCTTTGGTTGCGGTTCATCATGGGGCTGTCGGGCCTTATTCCTTTGCTGACGATCTTTCCCAACCATATGCATTTGGTTGTCAGTGCCGTGCTGATCTATGCGCTGCTTGATATTGGGGATGCGGTAGGCCGCGCCTTTCGATGAAAATCCTGCAAGTCAGCCCCTACGCCATGTCGCGCCCCGGCGGCGTGCAAACCCATATTCGCGATCTATCTGATTGGTTGATTTCGCAGGGCCATGAGGTGCGTATCATTGCCCCACCCGGCCCCGCGCACGTCAAAGAACACGAAACGGTCCTCCCTTTTGGCCATTGCCGCACGATATCGCTGCATGGCACCAGTTTTGAAATTAGCCGTGCGTCACGACGCGAGTTGCGCGATTTACAGACGCAGTTGACGGGTTGGGGCGCTGATCATGCCAGCACGGTAATGCATCTGCACACCCCGTGGACACCCATGATGCCCTGGCAGGTCTGGCGCAAAATGGCCGTGCCCAGCGTTGCAACCTTTCACGCGACCCTGCCCACGGCTGCAAAATTTGACCCGATGGATGCGTTTTTGCGCCGCGCAGCCTCCTATTTCAACAAACGCCTCGCGCAGCTAATTGTGCCATCCGATGCGCCGCGCCAACAATGGATCGCCGCCGGTGCAGCCCCTGTTCCCGCGATCTTGCCGCCCACCATCAACCTTTGCGCGTGGCGGGAGGCAGGCACGAAATCCATCCGCACGCCCGCCAAATTTCGCATCGTGTATATGGGCCGGCTTGAGGCGCGCAAAGGCGTCGATGTGCTGCTCTGCGCATGGCCGGAAATTCGCCGTGCCGTGCCCAACGCAGAGCTGATAATCGCGGGTGACGGCGAGTTGCGCACAGAGATTGCCGCGCGCATTGCCACCTTTGACGGTAGTGACGTCTCCCTACGCCCGCCCCCCTCAAACACCGAGGCGCACCGCCTCATTGCCAACGCGGATATTTTCGCCGCCCCCGCCCTGCACGGCGAAAGCTTTGGTCTGGTTTTGATTGAGGCAATGGCCGCTGGCACCCTGCCCGTCGCCGCCAATAACGCAGGCTTTGCCACGGTGATGACGGGAGAAGGTGCTGAATTATTGGTACCTGCTGGCGATGCTGGCGCCTTGGCGCAAAAAATCATCGCATTGGCAGGTGACCCCACGCGACGCGACGCCCTGCAAACATGGGCAACAAAACACGCCAACAACTTTGATGTTGCCACAGTCGGCCCGCAGTATTTGACCCTATATCAGAGTCTAAAATAGAGCCTATTACACCTCGAACCCCGATTTTCGAGGATACCTTCGCGCCAGCCATTTTCGCACCATCCGTTCAACACGCGGATTGGGATTGTGCTCAAAACTGTCATTCAATGTCGCCGTGATTGGTCGCCTTAGGTCCAGCATTTTCAGCTGTGCCCAACTCCAAAGCGAGAGATTTTCTAGTGAGGCATAGCCCTCGATCTTGCGTGCCTCGGCCCGTGTGGCTGCAACCGCTGCCCCAGTTTCCACCAGATAATGCGGGTAAATATATTCCGTCGGCACATTGCCCGCCGCCCGAAACCGTGAGGCGCGCGTATGGGCATAATCATCTGCGAATTCGGCCACCATCTCTGCCAGTCGCACGCGCGAAAACAACAGCGGACCATGGATAGCATGCGCGCGCGGTTTGGCCCCGAAACGCGCATTTAGCTGTTGATCCGCATGCCCCAATGCAAGGTTCCACGGGCTGGCCGCATCCGCATCCAATCGCGCCAGCGGCGTTGTCATCTGCGCCCCAAATAGCGCCAATTGCTGCCCCCCCCGATGCATCCCCGCAATCAACCCCTCGCGCAATAGCAAGGCATCATCCTCAAAATACAGAAAATCCTCGCTCAGCCCGTTGATCAGATGCAGATGGCTGACAATGGCAAAGGAATTGAACGTCGGCAAATTTTCCGCCTGCATGATTTCATCGTGATGCACCACCGTCAGGCGCGGACAATCAAGATTCAACCACGCGGGCACCTGCGGGCGACAAGTGACCAGAAACACCCGCCCCAACTCTGGCAAAAACTGCTCAAGCGAACGCAGGCAATACCGCAGGGTCTCAAGGTTATCGCGCGTGCGGTTTGGGTTGGTGTCGCGCCCATCACTCGCATAGGCGCGCAACGTCTCGCTATAGCCGTCAAACTGATCATCCACCCAAGTGATCACCACATCATAAGTCTTGTTTTTTGCGCTCAATGCCTTGCGTCTCTCTGTTGTCGTCCTGCATATGATATTGCACAAACACCCGGTTTTGTGCCAGCGTCTGCACAGGGATTACATGCCTCTTGCGTCGCAAATCCGCGCCTTATTTGGCCATCAAAGGAATTTACCTTGCTGTCATCCGCCGATCTTGTTGTGTCCGCCGATTTTGGCACCTCTGCGGTTAAGGTCGGGGTGGTGGATCGGAACCTGAATATTCTGGCCCGCGCGGTGGAAACTTACCCGCTTGATTTGGACGCAGGCGGGCACGCTGAACAGGCCCCTCAGGATCTGTGGGCCGCCCTTGCACGGGCGTTGCGCACCCTTGGCCACGAGATCCCAAACCTAAAAGAGCGCACCGGCGTTTTGGTGTTTTGCAGCCAGATTTGCGGCGTGATTTGTGCCGATGAAAACGGCACCCCCCTGCGGCCCTGCCTGACGTGGCTGGATAAACGCGCCGCCCCCTTGGGTCGCGAATTGATCGGCGGTTTTCCCGAGGTGCTGGGCTATAAACTCACGAAATTGCAGCGCTGGTTACGCTTGGCCAATGGCGCACCGGCCAAAAATGGCATGGACCCAACGACAAAATTGCTGTGGTTGATGCAAAACGAGCCCGAGACCGTGGCGCGCACACGCTGGTTTTTAGACGTCAAAGACTGGTTGGTTCATTGCGCCACCGGGGTTTTCACCACCTGCCCCGAAAGCGCCAATTTGACATGGCTGATGGATACCCGCCCGGGGCGCGAAGGCTGGTCACCCGCCTTGGCAAAAATGACCGGCATTCCGTTGGATAAAATGCCCAAAATCACCTCTGGCACCGAGGTCGTCGGCCATCTTACGGCCCGCGCCGCGGCAGAGCTGGGTTTAGGGGATCAGGTGCAGGTATTGGGCGGCACATCAGATGTCACCGCAGCCGCCCTTGGCTCTGGCGAGGTTGAGGATGGCGCGCTGCATATCTCCGTCGCCACCAGCGCATGGGTCAGCGGATTTTTCCCGTCGCGCCGCCTGAACGTGCCCCATTCCTATGCCACCATCGCCAGCAGCGTCGATTACCGCCCCTTGCTTGTGGCCTCTCAGGAAAACGCGGGCTCAGCACTTGAATGGGCCGTGCGCGTGACTGGCGGATTGGAGTCTACCGAAAACCTTGCCGACGCCTATCAGAACATTGGTGCGCCCCGGGCGGATGACCCGTATTTTCTGCCATGGCTGGCGGGGGAACGTGTGCCTGTCGATGATGATGCGCTGCGCGGCGCCTTTCACGGTCTTAGTCTGCATCACGGCCCCAATGATATCCGCCGCGCCGCTCTTGAGGGGGTCGTGCTAAACCTGTCGTGGGCCTATGATATCGTGTCCCGCGAAAAGGGCGTGCGTACCGATGGTCCCCTCTCATTGGTGGGTGGTGTCGCGATGAATCCGGTCTTTGGTCAGATGCTCGCAGATAGTCTTAACCGCGATATCCGCGTTGGCGAGGCGCGCTATGCTGGCCTGTTGGGCGCAGCTACTTTGGCGGCACCAACAATGGGCTGGACCGATACCGTTCTGGCCGCCGCTGCCCAATTGAAAACCAAAACCCATGCGACCTACAAACCCGATCCAGCCCGCGTGATTGCCGTGGCAGCCCGCAAGGCGCGCTTGGCGAAAATCCGCAAACACATCCTGCGCAGCTATCGCTAAATATACCGGAGCATCCGATGATTGACGGCCTGATAAAATCCAAGATTGACCCCTTGTGGGAATCCCTCGCGACGCCGTTGGTTAATCGTGGCTGGACCCCAAATCAGGTGACATTCGCCGGGCTTGTGATCATCGCTTTTGCGTCACTTACCTATCTTTGGCTACGCTCTGAATTGCTGTTCGGTCTTATGCTAACCGTTGCTTTTGCCTTTGATGCGCTAGACGGGGCGGTTGCGCGTCGTCGGGGCCTGTCGACCAAGGCCGGAGGCTATTTTGACGCCATGGTTGACCGCTATCAGGAACTGGCCGTTCTGGCCGCCATCGCCTATGTGCATGATGCGTGGATGTTGGCTCTATTCGCCTTTGCAGGCTCTGTTTTTACCAGTTACGCCAAGGCGCGCACAGCCATCGAAATTCCCATCAGCAATGAGAATTGGCCCGATTTCTTTGAGCGGTTGGAGCGGGTGATTTTCCTATGCCTTATGCTTATTCTGGCGGGTGCATTTGGCGATTGGGTGATCACGGGTGGCCTTGCGCTATTTGCAATATTGGCCCATGCCACCGCCTTGCAACGGGCATGGCGCGCAGCACAAATGTTGCGGGCAGTGGATCAACGCGACCAATGACGCCAGATACCGATCACCAGATCAACCAAAAATAGCCCGACATAAATCAGAAAGGATGACAGCACCGCTGGCTCCATCCAGACATAGGCCTGATACAGCGCCTTATTGCCTTGAAATACCGGCACATCCTTTAGCACGAATAACGCCAAATAGCTGATCGCCATGAGGATCGGCACCATGGTCAGTCGCCGGCGCAACCGGTTCATACCCGGCAGGATCATACGCTCGTCACTGCCCGGTAGACGCATCAACAGACCCGCCAGAACACCGCCTGCAACCACCACAAATCCCTGCGAGAAAAAGAAGATATAGCTGCCCGTCATATGCATCGCACCAAAATCCGGGAACCGGTAATGGCTAAGCATGACCATCCCCACACAGGCCATCACCTGCAACAACAGCAAGAGGGCAAACATCCTGTCAAACCGCCGCATCAAAGGCGCATCATCCGCCGCATGTGTCCGCACATCCCGACGCGCCAAGGCAACAATACACCCAACCCCAATGAACAAAAGCGGCGCGCAAACCGCCATCCAAAATGCAAACGGCTCCCCGATCAGCGGATCGGCAATTGCCCGGCTAATGGTCGGTTGCTGTTTGGCCACATAATCCGGGTGCCACTGGATGAACAAATAGCGGGCGCGATAAATCAACACATTCACCACCAACACCACCGTCGCCACCGTCATCACGGCGATGAGCGACAGCACAACAGGTGCCCTGCTGCGGGCCTGCACCGCATCCGCCCCCCGATTAGCACCGGTTTCTGCATTCAATGTCACGTAGATTTCCCCACCTTCACGCGCACGTCGGATTCAATCCGGCCTGCATGCATTTTGATCAGCCGATCACATTTTCCAAACTGGTGATCATCATGCGTGACCGCTATCACCAAACGCCCGGCCTGCGCCAGTTGCGGCACCAACACATCATAAAACCACGCGCGGTTGACCGGGTCTTGATCGGCTGCAAACTCATCCAGAATGATTACAGGGCGCGCTTCGGCCAATGCCACCGCCAGCGCCAAACGCCGCCGTTGCCCTGAGGATAGCGACACCGACGAAAACTTATCCGCAATCACCGACACCCGCTCTCCTAGCTGCAATTCGGTGATCCGCGCCTCCAGCGTTGCGATCTCTTCTGCATTCAAACCAAAGGTGCGGTCAAACAGATGAAACCCGCTGAATACCCCCGAAAACAGCGCCCGATGTTTGGCAAGGCTCTGCGGATCAAGCGGCTGCCCATCCAGCAATATCTGCCCCGCATCCGGGTGCCTTAGGCCCGAAATCAGCGATAGCAGCGTGGTTTTTCCGGCCCCGTTTCCACCGCAAATAAACACCGTCTCGCCCGGCGTGAATGTCAAATCAATCGGCCCCAGATGAAACGCTTCATTGCTGGGTTTTCCCGGTTCAGAAATCTGTGCCGCCACGCCCCGCAACTCAATCTTGTCAAACGACTTCGGGGCCGCGCCCGCTGCATTCGCCTGATCCCCACGATCGACAGGCAGACCGATCTGCGCGTTTTCCAACGCCGCCTCAACACCGTTGATCTTGGCAAAGCTCGCCTCAGCGCGGGACAATCTGGGCAGCGCTGCAAACAGCGATTCAATCGGGGCCGAGGTTAACAAAACCACCGTTAACACCTGAAATAAGGTCTCAGCGCCGCCGCCCTGTAACAACGGCACCAGGGCCACGACGAAACACAACAACAGGATCATCGCACTTTGCCCCACCACGGTGCTGCCGGAATACAATCGCTCTGCGCGCATGGAATATTCTGCGGTTTCTTCAATAACAGCCAGCGTCTCTTGCTCCACGGCGTCGCGCCGCGTTTCGCGCAATCGCAGCTCTTTCCATCCGGCCAGCATATCCTCCACCCGGTTACAAAACTGTGCCGTCGCATGCGAACCTTTTACAACCCACCCCCGCGCTGGCAAATCCAGCAAAACATAGCCCAACGTGCCCACCATCATCGCCAGCACCGTTGCCAGCCCCGCCGACCATGAAATCCAGAACAGATAGGGCACCGCAATGGCGATCACGACAATCGCCTCGACCGCCTCAATGATATTGACCACTGCGCCCGAAACTTCGCCCACATCATGGGTCATCGCCGAATACACCTGCCCATGATCCCGAGATAACAGAAAATCAATGTCGGCCCGCAGCAACAACCGCGTCATGCGTCGGCGAATGGAAACCTGAATGCGATTGATCATCACATGTGCCCGCAGCCGCGAAAGATAGGTCATCACCAACAACACAACAGCCGACATTACCAGCAACCCGATCGACCAACCCGGAGGCTGATCCAATCTGCTCGCGGTTTCATTGATCGCAAAGATCAGCCCGGTCCGGCTGACACTGCCCAGCAAGGCGTATACAATCACCGGATCACGCAGCACACCACTTGTGACCATCAAAAACTTCAACACCCGCAACCGCCGCTGCACAAACCCGTTAGAGTTCGCCAAGGTGTTCGCCGTGTCTTTGCTAGGGGTGGTTTTGGTGGGTGTTTCCATGGGCAATAATGGGGTCCAACAACGCTACAATTGCCCTAAATCTACCCCAAGCATACCAGCTTTACCAGCACGTGCGCTGCGTCAATTCACAGCCAAAACACCGCTATCCTTGGCGCGCGCCGCCAACCCGCCACAGCGTCGCGAAATGGCGAATGGCAATGGTGTTATTGCGGTCCTCAGGATCACCCGTCCCCCGGTTCAAATTCGCCAATGCCGTCGCCTTATAGGTCGCATAATCACGCTTGGGTAAATAACTAAGACCGGGGGCAGGCACCACCATTTTGGGCACCAAACACAAGGCACTTGTGCGCACATCATCCGCCAAAAACGCCGCGCGCGGATCATCCGAAAAATCCACCAGCCGCGTCAGGTCGAAAAACCGCGCCCGCACCACATAGCCCATGACCCCCTGCACAATATCAATCTCATAGGGGTGACGCAGCCGACTGGCGCGCACAGGCGCAGGTGGCAACAGGCGCAGATTTGACCAAATCGTTGTCGCCCGATCGGTTAGATCCTCTGGCACCACCCACCCCGCAAAACACAGGGCAATGTCCGGCATCTCTTGGCTGTACTTATCGGCGAGCGCGACGAAATCATGCGGATATATCCGGTCATCATCCACGACCAATACCGCCTGATCCGCCTCCATTCGCAACAGGCTGGGCAGCACCTTTGTCGCTGGCCCCCAATCCTCACAACGATGCACCTCCACACCCTTAAGGCCTTGCAAAAATGCTGGCAAAACATAGGCGCATTCTTCGCGCTTTGAATACCCCGGCACGTTCAAAATAACCTTTGCAGGCGCGCATTTCTGATCTAACAAGCCCTTCAATACAGTCTCTAACATGCCTATTCGGCTCGGAATCGTTGTCAGGCTCACCACAATATCCGACCGGATGTCGCGCGCGGCCCACTTGGCATCAATCTCCGCGAGGCTCAGGCGGCTCAACCGCCACTCGCGCCAAATGTCACGCAATAGACGCTCGCCTTCAAACAGGTGGTGCAGCCACAACGCAGCCCCCCCCAGCACAACAGCCCCTATTATCAACACACCCCAAATCATGCGATCCCCCTCATCCAACCAAACCCTAACCCACCCCCCGGTATCACACCAGCGCCCCCGCTTCTCTTGGGTAAAAATATCCCGGGGAGAGCGTTGAAATGCCCCGCATTTCAACGTGAGGGGCAGAGCCCCCATCACCCGCGCATCCCCACAGCCACCAAACCAACCAAACCACAAACCTCTCTGGTCAAATCCGTACCAACAGGCTTAACTACCTTGATGACTTTTCAACCTGATCTCACCTTCATCAGTGCCGCCGACGCGCGCTACTGGCGCTGCCTCTACCAGCTATTGCGCGCAGCCAAACGACGCGGCTGGGATCAATTGGGCCATTGGGTCGCCTATGACATTGACCTCCCTCCCCATAGACGCGCCACCTTGGAACGTGCCTTTCCATGGGTCACATTCCGCACCTTTGATCTCTCCCCCTATCCCGATTTCTATGTCCCCGCCCGCGGCACCTACGCGTGGAAACCCACCCTGATCAACCAAGCCCTCCAGCAGGCACCCGGCCCTCTGATCTGGATGGACAGCGCCAATATCCCAACCGCCGACCCGACAGCGATGATCACCCACACCCGCAAACACGGCATATATCTGCTGCGTGGTCAGGCCCCCCTGTCGCGCCGCTGTGACCCCAAGGTGCTGGACGCGCTCAACGTGCCCAGCCAGACCCGCCAAAACCGCGAATACGTCACCGGCATCGTTGGCCTAAACGCAGCAGATCCCCGCATCCGCGCCCTTACCCAACGCTGGGCCCAGCTCTCTGCCCAGCGCGAGATCATCCGCCCCTTACACCTTGATATCCCCCGCCACATGAATGATCAGGCCGTGCTAAACGCACTGGTCCTGCCCCTCGTGGATCGCGGCGAAATCACCCTGCCCGACCACGATGTCGACATCAGCTCGGGCACCCCCATCCGCTTTATGTCCACCCGCAACAAACTTGGCCCGGATGCCCCCCTCTGGCTCGACCCTCTGGCGCGCGCTTACTACTGGACCTACAAAACCATCGACCAATGGCTGATCCGCCGAAAAACAGCGCGCGCGCCCTCTGAATAGTCGCTTTTTGTCAGGATATTTCGCAAAGCTGCACGCGCAGCCCCACCATCCGCGCCACTCTGATCAAAACAACCGCAATAAGGCGCAGCACCCATGACCAAAACCCCCGCCCCCACTCGCTCCCGTCTTGGTGGCCGCTCCGCCCGCCGCGCCATTCGCTCCGCCCCGAATTTCGACATGCTGCCTGGCCTCACCAATAATCTGCCCCTGTGTGACATCATGGATGGCAGCCAGATTGAGCGCATCGACACCGCCTCCATGGAGATCCTTGAAAACATCGGCGTGGTTTTTCGCGATCCCATCGCCATTGCCGATTGGAAACGCGCCGGGGCCAAGGTGATTGACGAAACTGTCTATCTGGATCGCGGCCTTGTGCGTGACCTGATCGCCTCCATCCCCAGCGACTTCACCTATCACGCTCGCGACCCACAGAAAAACGTCCGCCTTGGCGGTAAACACGCGATCTTTGTGCCCATGACAGGCGCGCCCTACATGCGCGACCTTGACGATGTGCGCCGCAATCCGATGATGCAAGATCTGGAGATGTTTCACAAACTTTCCCACATGATGCCTTCTCTGCATTCCAGCGCGCACCATATTGTTGAGCCCTACGACCACCCCATCAGCCAACGCCACCTGCGCATCACCTATTCGTCGATGAAACATTCCGACAAAACCTTTATGGGCATGACCACCTCCCCCCAAAACGCCGAGGATGTACTGGATATGTGCGCCATTCTCTTTGGCGAGGATTTCATCGACCAAAACCCCGTGACCACAGGCAATTGCAACGGTAACTCGCCGCTTGTCTGGGATGAAACCATGCTCGGCGCGATGCGCGCCTTCTGTAGGCGCAACCAACCGGTGCTGTGCTCGCCCTTTGTGCTGGGTGGGGCCAATACACCCGCCTCTGTCGCCGCCTCCGTCGCGCAACTCAACGCCGAGGCCCTAAGCGCGCTGGCCTACACCCAAGTTATCCGCAAAGGGGCCCCCGCGATCTACGGCCACTACCTCTCAACCGTCAGCATGAAATCCGGCGCCCCCATGGCAGGAACCCCCGAAATCTCGCTGATGAACTTTATGATCGGCCAGATGGCGCGGCATTACGGCATCCCGTGGCGCACCTCAAATACGCTGGGCGGGGCCAAAACATTCGACGCTCAGGCCGGTTACGAAAGCGCAACAACCCTCTCGTCGGTCATGCATGCCGGGGCCAACTACATCTGGCACTCCGCTGGCTGGAACGAGGCAGGCATGCACTGCTCTACTGCTAAATTCATCGTGGATGCAGAACAATGCGCCATGGCCTACCGCATGGCCCAAGGCCCCGATTGGACCGATTTTGACGCGGCAATTGCCGCCGTTAGCGATGTCGGCCCCGGTGGGCACTACCTTGGCCACCCCCACACACAGGAAAACTTCCAAACCGCGTTTTTCATGCCCGAAATGTTCGACAATAACTCCATCGAACAATGGCAGGCCGAGGGCGGCATCGAAATCACCGAACGCGCCCTAAACCGCGCCAAAAAGCTGCTGAGCGAATATCAGGAACCCCACCTCGACATCGCCAAAAACGAGGAATTGCTGGAATATATCGCCCGCCGCGAAGGCGAAATTCCCGCCGCCGATGAACTCAACCAAGACCACTAATCAAAAACCGCCCCCCGGCTTCTCTTGGGCAAAAATATCCTGGGGGGCGTTGCAGGCGTCAGCCTTCAACGGGGGGCTAGCCCCCTCTTGCCTCCCCCCTCCGGTCTCCGCGCAATCAACGTCGCAAAAACTCCCGCTTTGTGTCGCACTACAGCGATACGCAGCTATCATGATGGCCTAGGCTCCCCACACGCCCCACTCCTTTGACATACGAGGCCGCCCATGATCCCAACCACAATGCACGCCGTCCAGCTTATCGGCCATGGTGGCATCGACCAACTTGCCTACCGCACCAATATCCCCGTGCCCTCCCCGGCACAGGACGAGGTATTGATCAAAGTGACTGCGGCCGGGATCAACAATACCGACATCAATACCCGCATCGGTTGGTACTCCAAAGCAGTAACCACCGACACAGAAACCGGCGGCGCAGATGGCTTTGATACCGTTAACGATGACGACGCCAGTTGGTCCGGCATCCCGCTAACCTTCCCCCGTATTCAGGGCGCGGATGTCTGCGGTGAAATCGTCGCCGTTGGCGCAGATATTGACCCCGCGCGCATTGGACAACGTGTGCTGGTGCAATCCATCCAACCCGTCCGCGACGCCGCCCCCTATACCTGCATCACCTTTGGCAGCGAATGCGACGGCGGCTTTGCCCAGTTCACAGTGGCGAAATCCGAATTCACCCATGCGGTCAATTGCGATTGGACTGACGCAGAGCTGGCCTCACTACCCTGCGCCTATTCCACCGCCGAAAACATGCTGCACCGCGCAGGCATCGGGGCGGGCTGTGGTGACATGGAGGGCGAAACCGTCCTCATCACCGGGGCCTCCGGCGGTGTTGGCTCTGCCGCCGTGCAACTTGCAAAACGCCGCGGCGCGCATGTCATCGCCATGTGCTCCCCCGCCAAAACAACCGAAGTCACAGCCCTTGGGGCCGACCAAGTCATCGACCGCAATGCAGACCTGATTGCCGAATTGGGCCGCGATAGTGTCGATTTTGTCATTGATCTTGTGGCAGGCCCGCAATGGCCCTCCCTGCTAGAGGTGCTGCGCCGTGGCGGGCGCTATGCCACCGCCGGGGCCATCGCCGGACCAATCACCGAACTGGATGTGCGCACGCTCTACCTCAAGGATCTCACGCTCTTTGGCTCCACCTTTCAGGCCGATGAGGTGTTCCCAAATCTGATCTCCTATGTCGAACGCGGTGAAATTCGCCCAACCCTTGCCGCCACCTATCCCCTTGCCAATATCGCTGGCGCCCAAGAGGATTTCCTGACCAAGAAACACACCGGCAAACTCGTCCTCATCCCGCCACACCCTGATCACTAAAGGCCCCACATGCATATTTCCAAGATAGAGCTTTTTCAGGTCGACCTCCCCTATGCCGGCGGCACCTATACGCTGTCCGGCGGGCGCACCTATGACAGCTTTGATGCCTCGATTGTCTGCATCACCACCGATACAGGCATAACGGGATGGGGCGAATCCACCCCCTTCGGCCCCAACTACATCGCCGCCCACGCACAGGGCGCACGCGCGGGAATCGCAGAAATCGCACCGTATCTGTTGGGCCGAGATCCACGACAGGTTGACCGTATCAATGACGCCATGAATGATGCCCTGATGGGCCATAACCACGCCAAAGCAGCCCTGGATATCGCCTGTTGGGATATCTTCGGCAAATCCGTAAATCTGCCTGTCTGCGAATTGCTAGGCGGTTCCACCGGACACCGCTTACCTATCATCAGCTCGATCTACGCAGGCACCCCCGATGACATGCGCGCCCGCGTCGCCGCCCACCGCGCCAAGGGCTACACAGGGCACTCCGTCAAAATCGGCGCATCCGAGGCAGAGGGCGGCCCGACCCTTGACGCGGCACGCATCACTGCCTCGCTCGCCGATCGCCAACCGGGCGAATATTTCATCGTCGATGCCAATGGCGGATTGATCCCCGAAACCGCCCTGCGCCTGCTGCGCCTTTTGCCCGACGGGCTTGATTTCGTACTAGAGGCCCCCTGCGCCACATGGCGTGAAACCATGTCCCTGCGTGCGCGCTGCCCCGTGCCGATCATCGTCGATGAGCTCGCCCAACAGGACGAGGATATCGCGCTGATCATCGCCAATGACATTGCCGACGGTATCGGCCTGAAGATCACCAAGGCTGGCGGGCTAACCCATGCGCGTCGTCACCGCGATATCTGCCGCAGCGCGGGCCTCACCATGAGCGTTCAGGACACCGTCGGTTCCGCCATTGCCTTTGCCGCCATCGCCCATCTTGGGGCCACCGTGCCACCGCAACTGCTGCGCTGCATCCTTGACACCCGTGACATGACTCCGCTGGAAACGGCACAGTTTGACGCCCCGATCATCGACGGCGGCGTCATGGTGCCCAGCGCACCGGGCCTTGGCCTCACCATCAACCGCGACGTGTTGAAATCCCCCATTTCAACTTGGACACACTGATCCCACCGCTAAACCAAACCCGCCTCAAATGTCGCGCGCCCCTTCTTCTGAGCAAAAATATCCCCGCCGGAGGCATCCTACCCAGCCACACCAAAACACGTCGCGCGCCAGTAGGCTCAGCGCCCGGAAAACACCCTGATTAACCAGTTTTGTACAAAACTCGCCACCTCAGCGGAGTTTTGTACGAAACTCGGGGGTGTTTTGTACAATTTGTACAAAAGCCGCCTTTGTGACCGTGCCGCGCGGCGGTGTCAGGCTCTGTTAAACCACAACATATGGCGCTTAGCTGTTGCGCGAATCCGCTTTTGTACGTTCCAGTTTGCACAGGGGTCAGGGGTTAATGCACCGTTCCCAGTTGCGCCAATCATTCCGCCCCGGCCCGCCATTCCTTCCACCGCAAATAGGTATTCGCCCCCATCGTTGCAAAGGGTTCTGGCGGCAGTTTCTTCGGCGCGACCTCATCCGCAAAAAACGCTGTGATATCAGATGTTTCGCCCATTGCCAGCTCTGCCGCAGCGATGCCCGACAAGGTGCCCCGCGCCGTGCCCAGCCCGTTTTGCACACAGGCGGCAAAAACACCCTCTTCAACCTGTCTCATCACCGAAACACCGTTCAAACTAAGACACAGATGCCCCGCCCAGGTATATGCCATTTCCATACCGCTAAGCTGCGGAAATCGCTCATCGAATTTTTTTCTATGCACCTTGGATGTGCGTTTTAAGTGCCCGTCATTTGGCACCATTCCGGGCAAAACCGTCGCGCAGGTGCGGGTGATGATCCGGTTGCCTCCCTGCGCGGAATCGATTCGCCGCATTGTGGTGCCCATCGGATCAGAAGGCGTAATTCCCCAACGCGAATTTCCGCCAAGCTTTTCAAGGGCTTCCTTGTCCAACTCCTTGGTCATTGAGGCATATAGGAACAATTGTAACAATTTTCCTTTCGCAACACCAAAACTCTCCAGATGTCCGTTGTTCGCAAGGATCACTTTGCCCGTGCTAACGCTGCCAGATTTGGTTCTAACGGTCCAATCTGAAAGGGTTTTTTCGATGCTCACCACGGGGGAGTTCTCATGAATCGCGATTCGTTCGCTTAACCCATCCCCCAACCCCCGAATGTAGCCCCCCGGCTGCAACATCAACGTCCCCGGCGTATACAGTCCAGATAGATAATGCCGACTGCCCGTTAGCTCATACATTGCCTGCTGATCCAGCTTTTCTGATGCCTCCCCCATCACCTCTAAGTGATTGAAATAGCTTTCATTATGGGCATCTCCTGCCGCGGTGGCGGCACCATTCACCTTGCCCACTGGATCGGCATAATTCGGGTCGATTTTGTAGTCCTGAACCGCCTCTTGCGCAAAGCGGATTGCCTGTCGGTTCAGCCCGATCATCCGCAGATCCTGCGCAACGCCCTGCCCCGCATAGTCATCGGAGGCCAGATCATGCGGCAGATCAATCATAAAACCAGAATTGCGCCCCGCCGCCCCCTCCGCCAGCACGCCCGCCTCCAATAAAACAACGCGTAAACAAGGGTCTAACTGCAATAGACGCCGCGCCGCAGACAGGCCGGCAAAGCCACCGCCGATGATGGTCACATCGGCGATTTCATCCTGTGATAATGTGGGGTTAGATACTCTTCCCCCTAAAATATCGCTCCACGCAGCCACCCCCTTGTGTTGGGGTAACCGCTTGGCTTGAAACTGCTGCCTCATGGTCAATCGACAGCTTCGTCAGCATCATCCGCCAAGTCAATCCAGATGGTTTTTAGCTGCGTATATTGGTCATGCGCGTGCACAGAATTGTCCCGCCCGCCAAAACCTGACTGCTTATAACCACCGAACGGTGTGGTCATATCTCCTTCACCAAAGGAGTTTACAGTGACTGTACCCGCCCGAATGGCGCGCGCCCCTCGAATGGCGCGTTTGATGTTCGCGGTAAAGATCGACGCCGCAAGGCCATAATCCGTATCATTCGCAATGCTGATTGCCTGATCAAAACTGGACACCTCGATCACCGACAAAATTGGCCCAAATATTTCTTCGCGCGCCAGTTGGTGATCATTGCCGGGAACCTCCACAACGGTTGGCTCCACATGCGTACCGTCATAGGATTTCCCGCCCAGAACGACATTTTCCGCCTTGGCCAGATAGCCACATACCTTGTCAAAATGTGCCTTGGAAACAAGCGCGCCCATGCGGATTTCCGGGTCCAACGGATCGCCAACATTCCAATGTTTGGCATGCGCTTTGATGCGCGCCAGCAGTTCTTCTTTGACGTTAGAATGCACAATCAAACGCGAAGATGCAGAGCAGTTTTCGCCCATGTTCCAGAACGCGCCATTCACCACATGTTGCGCCACAACGTCCAGGTTTTCAGCGTCATCCATCACAACACAAGGGTTCTTGCCACCCATTTCCAGCACCACCTCCTTGGCGTTGCTTTCGGCGGAATACGTCAGGAAACGCTTGCCCGTAACGGTGGAGCCTGTGAAGGACACCATATCGATGTCCATATGGCGCCCAATGGGTTCGCCCACTTCGGCACCGCCACCGGGAACGATATTCAGCACGCCCTTGGGCAGGCCTGCCTCTGACGCCAACTCGGCCACACGCAAGGCTGTTAAACTGGTTTCCGCGGCGGGCTTCACCACAACAGAACACCCAGCAGCCAGCGCTGGTCCGATCTTCCATGCGAGCATCAACAGTGGAAAATTCCACGGCAGAACAAGGCCAACAACGCCGATGGGTTCGCGCACGACCATGGCAATATGGTCATCGCTTGCGGGCGAAACCTGATCGTAAATCTTGTCGATCGCTTCGGCATGCCATTTGATGCAATTGATGGTTTCGGGGAGATCCACCGTTTCACAATCAAAAATGGTTTTGCCGGAATCAATGCTTTCCATAACCGCAAGGTCGCGCTGATTGCGCGTCAATAGCTTACAGAATCGGATCAGGATATCCTTGCGCTCAGATGGGTGCTTTTTTGACCAACGCCCATCATCAAATGCCTCTCGCGCCTTGGAAACAGCGAAATCCACGTCTTGCTGTCCACAAGCAGAAATCTGGGCCAACACGTCACCCGTTGCCGGGTTCACGCTGGTGAATGTCTCACCTGAAATGGAGGGGCGGTATCCTCCATCAATGAAGGCGTTTGTCGGCAGATCAAGGTTTGCCGCGATGGATTTATATTCTTCGGTTGTCAGCAGATCCATTGTCTTATCCCTCAGCCTGAATGTCAGCGATGGTCTTTTTCAATACGCGGATCACCTGTTCAAGTGCGCGTTTGTCGTCTTTGTTCAGCCCTTTTAGGGGGGGGCGCATTGGGCCCGTATCTATGCCCGCAAATGTGACCCCGTATTTGATGCACTGAACGAATTTTCCGCCCTGCTCTAGCACGCGCATTAGCGGCATCATCGCCGACATGATGCGACGCCCCTTGGCGAAATCACCCTCAACTGCGCAGGCTTGATAAAGGGCGACGTGTTCCTCGGGCAGGAAGTTTGATCCGCCACAGACCCAGCTACGCGCACCCCATGCAAAGAATTCCAGCGCCTGATCATCCATGCCGCAGGACATCTGAATATGCGGGTAATCACGCGCCAAAAGATGTACGCGGTTTATATCACCAGAACTTTCTTTGATCGCGCAAATATTCCGACTGCGACCAACGCGGTTCAGAAATTCCTCGCCCATATTCACGCCCATGCGACCGGGGTAATTGTACAGCATCACGGGCAAATCTGCGGCCTTGTCGATGGCGAGCGCGTTCAGGGCATTTTCATGCTCTGTTGGCACCGAATAGGGCGGAGTGGCGAGCAAGATCGCATCTGCCCCCAACTCTTTGGCTCCTGTAGCTAGGGCGATTGAATCTGGCGTCATCATAGCGCCTGTGCCAACAATCAAGGGCACCCGCCCCTTGGCGATTTCTTTGGTAAAGCGTGCGATTTCCAGACGCTCCTGCACGGTTTGCGCATAGTTTTCACCGGTAGAACCACCGGAAATCAGACCGTGTACGCCTTTGTCGATCAGGTTTTCGATGACATTAGCCAAAGCATCGCGGTTAACCGAACCATCGATATGGAAGGGCGTCACCACCGGGGTATAAATCCCCTCAAAGCGGAAAAGTGGGGTCATAGCATCCTCAATTTGCAGTGTTACGTGCGGCTGTGCCGAGCGGCACATTCAGTCCCGCTGGCATGACGAATAGTTCAATTTGGTCGCGCGACAGGTTCCAGTGATCATCAGCCAGTTGCGCCGCCGCCTGATCATCTCCCCGTTCAATCGCGTCGATTATGGCGTCGTGCTGCTCTGACGCTTGCGACACGTTTTCGACCATGCCTGCATCTTGTGGCCGGTAGAAAGTCATTGAAATTCGCGCGTGATCAATCAGCAGACGCTGGAAGCTGGGCAAAAGATAGATGTTGTCTGCCATCTCTCCGGTGATTTCGTGAAACAGGTTGTTTGCCAAGGCGCGATCTTCGCCTGACCCCGCGCGCAGGCTTGCCCGAAACGCGGACTGCGCCGCCTTCAACCTTTCTATCTGCTCTGGTTGGGCGTTTTTTGCTGCAAGCCGCAGTACAGCGCCATAGATCATCGGGGCCGTCAGAAAAAAGTCGCGCAAGGTCGTGTGGCTCATTTCCGAAACACGCGCGCCGCGGTTTTCACGTAGGTCAATGTAACCCTCACCCGCAAGCTGGCGAAACACCTCGCGCAACGGGGTGCGAGATAATGCAAATTCGTCCGACAACGCCGTTTCGTCCAGATCAGAACCCGGCCGAAGTTTAAGAGTAAGAACCGCCGTTTTCAGAAATTGATAAAGGGCGACTTTACGTGTTTTGGCATCCTCTTTCACGGCTCACTCCAATTGCGCATCCGTTGATACAGTGCATTTTGTGGTTTCTATAAAAAATACACACTGTACACAATGATTATTTTGCTAGAGTACAATCTCAGTATATTGTGACCAAAGTTTCCGCTACCGATCAACACTCCCTCAACCAATGATTGTCACCCCTGCGAAAAAGGCACAGGCCACGATGGAACATTTCTCGTTTTTGTTGCTCAAAGACTTCTCCCACTTGGCGTTTTCATGTGCAGTTGAGCCGTTGCGCATTGCAAACTTGGTCAGCGGCAAAGACCTGTATTCCTGGTCTTACATTTCGGAAAACGGCGAGACAGCCACCTGTTCCAATGGGTCAGTGACCCTTGTGCATCATGGTTTTAACGATGTGCCTAAGTGTGAGCGCTTGTTCGTGCTGTCAGGCATTTTCGTGCGCCAACACATCACGAAACCCCTGTTGTCGTGCATCCGCCATGAACGCGCAAAGGGCACCGCCATCGGCGCGTTATGCTCTGCTGCATATGTGCTGGCCACCGCGGGTTTTCTGGAGGGGCATAAGGCGGCCATACATTGGGAATTCCACGATGGGTTTATGGAAGAGTTTCCAGAAATCAATTTGGTACGAAACGTTTTTGTCGCTGACGATAAATACGTCACGGCCTCGGGCGGGACAGCGACCGCTGATCTGATGCTACATCTCATAGAGCAGGCACATGGTGCCGACCTTGCAATCGCGGTCGCAGATCAGATGGTTTATAGTGCGGTGCGTGATGCCAGCGCGGAACAGCGCGTTTCGATACAATCGCGTTTAGGCATGCGAAACCCGCATCTTTCCAAGGCCATTCGCATCATGAACGACACAATAGAAACCCCCGCATCCCCGACAATTATTGCGGAAGAGATTGGCATTTCAACACGGCAATTGGAGCGGCTTTTCGGGCGATACCTAAATTGCTCGCCCAAAAAGTACTTTGTTGATATTCGGCTGCAACGGGCGCGGAACCTGTTGATTCAAACCGAAAGATCCGTCACCGAGGTCGCGTTAGCATGTGGTTTTGATAGCCCCGGACATTTTGCACGGGCCTATCGTACGCAATTCGGCATCACGCCGACTCAACAGCAAAACAAAATTACTTGAGCGGGACCGAGACTCTGAACTGAATGGTTTCCAGCCCCGGGTTGAGCGACGAGATCTCCGCATTTGAACGGTGGTCATAGCTAAGGCCATAACGCACGCCATTGCGCGCCTCAAAACCAAGTTCGATCCCTGATCTGAATTCAACCTCGTGGCCAAGATCCGGGCCGGAACCTTGACTATATATACCCGGCATCAACGATAGCTGAACATAGGCGCGGTTGTTGGCGAATTGCTGTGTCCAGCTTGCGCCGAAACCAAACCATGCAGAGCCATCACTGGTGATTGATGCACCAACTGTTGGTTGAAATGGACCGTAGTTATTGCCTAGGGCATAGCGCAGGTAAACTTCTTCGCTGATGCTATTTTCCTGAAACTGAACATCGCCAGCAGAAAAAGCGAGACGCGCAGTTGCGTCGGATTTCGCCAGACATCCATCCGCGCCACAATGGTTAAGGCCCATATCGGTGAGCCCCGCGATCAGAAACAATGCTGCAAGTGTGCCGTCCATTATGGCCCCCATCTAAGATTCCCCGGCACTTTATCCAAAGTATCCCCTGTGCGGTAGCCCATCTGTGAACCAAGGCAGCAAATGCTGTCGAAACTCGAAAATCAGCCATTTTTGCAACGCTTTCGGTCCCTCTGCCACAATCAAATCACATCGATGCCCAAAGTTGGAGGGGGGCTCGCCTTATTCCCGCCAAACCCGGGCCTATTGTCAATCACAAGGGCATTGGAGGTATAATGCGAGTATTAATATTGGTGATCACTTTGGTTCTTGGAGTTGGGAACGAAGTAAATGCACAGTCAAAACAACCCCTTGGCGCAAGAAGTGTCTCCGGCTGGGAAGCCGTGGGCAGACTGATCATATCCGGGCGAAGTATGTGTACTGGGGCGCTGATTGCCCCCGATCTTGTACTGACAGCAGCGCATTGCCTGTATGATCCGTCAACAAAACAAAAGGTTGATCCGCCTGCGATCGAGTTTCAGGCCGGACTAAACGGGGGACAAGCCATCGCTAAGCGGCTGGTATCCCACACCTATGCGCACCCTGATTATCGCCATCGTGTATCAGGTCAGGCCCAGATCGGGCACGACATCGCCCTGCTACGATTGCGGCAACCCATTGATATTGCAGTCATACGGCCCTTCCGCACAGATTCTCGGCCCAAACGCGGTGATGCAGTGGGGGTGATATCCTACACACAGGCGCAATCCTCTAGTCAAAACCTGGAACAACCCTGCCACGTTCTTGCCCGCCAACACGAGACGTTGGTCATGTCTTGCAAGGTTGAATTCGGTGCCTCAGGTGCGCCGGTGTTCATCGTCCAAGGGGGAGCCTCACCAAGATTGGTGTCGGTGATCTCTTCCAAGGCAGCCATGGGCGGCAAGCAAGTATCCATCGGCACAGTTCTGGACAAAGCGCTAAAACAACTCCTGAAAAGCGCAGGTTGATCCAGCACCGCGCGCTGCATTAACCCAGCATTCTGCGCCCTTTTGGAACGTACAAAACCCGAATTACGCAACAGCACCCCACCAAATGTGGGGTGCTGTTATCCCTTTGGGCACAACGCGCGCTGGCTTCATATTTGTCGAAAGGGGTGAATTGCCACTTTCACGCTCTGAAACGTACATTTCACCCGATGCTTGGGCGAATCGTGGTTAATGCCTTGGAATTTCGCCTGATAAAAGTGGCTAAAACTTTAGTCTTTGGTCAGTGTGAGCATCAATCACCCCACTTCAGGCAGACACTCTTAATGCAACCCCATCAACAAGCTAGCCGCCCGTCGCAACACATCAAGAAACGTCAACATATCAGCGAGTTGATGTCGCTGCACCGGCGCATGCACAGATAACGTCGCCAACAATCTGCCCTGCTTATCCAAAACCGGCACGGCGATTGCGGCCATGCCCGTCATGAATTCTTCGTCATCCGTGGCATACCCGCGCTGACGGGTTAGCGCCAATTCAGTGGTTAAAGCCTCTGTCGTTGTCAGCGTTCTATCGGTCTTACGCTCCAGCGGGCGCGCCGCCAAAATGCCCTCCAATATGGCGGGCCGTAAGGTGGAGAGATACATCTTGCCACTGGCCGTGCAATGAAACGGAACCTGCGTACCGATGGGCAGTTGAATACGCAGCGGCCATTCGGTTTCGACACGATCCAAATAGGTCATGCCCTCGCGATCCGGCGTGGCCAGATTGCAGGTCTCGCCCAACTCTTCAGAAACGCCTTTTAGGATCGTAAGGCGCGCCGTGCGCAAATGTTCAGACGACATCGTGTTAACCGCAAGACTGCGTAACCGCGGCCCCGGCCCGTAGGAACGACCATCTAGATCGCGCTGCAAAAAACCCTCAGCCTCTGCTGTTTGCAAAAGCCTGTGCACCGTGGGTTTGGGCAAGCCAAGCACAGAGCCAAGATCGGCAGGTTTAACCGCAGTACCCAAACGCGCGACTTCCTCCAACATCAGCAAAAGCCGCAGGTTGGTCGGGATTTGCGCATCGGCAGAATTGGTCACGTCGTGAGGCATTTTGTGTCAGCCATTCCCTAAATATTCTGTGTCCCTTCGCTTGGGACCACTCAGACACTCAGGCTATGACATCGCCGTCATTTCTGAAACAAAAATCCCATGGCTTCTCTTGAGTATAAATATCCCGGGGAGCGTCACATTGCCTGCAATGTGGCCGGGGCAGAGCCCCTGCCGCGCCAAACAGGGGCACAAGGCCTATGGTTCGCGAAACGCTTCGCGGGATTTATAGAGTGGCTTAAGCAGATATTGCAGAATGGTTTTAGAACCGGTTTGCAGCTCCACCGTGGCGCGCATGCCAGGGCGGATTTCAATATCGCGCTGACGCTCGGTAAATCCTTTGGTGTCCACGCGCACTGTCACCCGGTAAAAACTATCCGCGCGCACGTCTCGCTCATCCTCAAACGTATCTGCGGAGATGAAATCTACAGCGCCCTGCAAGGTGCCGTAGATGGTATAGTCATAGGCCGTGAGTTTGATCGAGGCGACCTGCCCGCGCTCTACACTGGCGATATTTTCGGGACGCACGCGCGCCTCGACAAACAATTCTTCGCCCAAAGGGATGATTTCAAAAATCTCTTCACCGGGGCGAATAACCCCGCCGATTGTTGTCACCGCTAGGCTGTTTACGATGCCACGCATCGGGCTTTTGATCACGGTGCGGCTTAGTTGGTCCATCGCCAATCGTAGATCCTGACGGCGCGAGGTCAGATCTTGCAGGGTTTTGGAATATTCCTCGGCACGGTCCAGCTCTGACTGCGTGCCGATCTGGTTATATTTGATATCGGCGTCGTTGACGGCCTTTTTGGCGCGGTTCACCTCGATCAAGGCAACGATTTTCTGTTTGTACAGTTTGCGCATATTGGCAAGCTCGTCTTGGGCCTGATCAAGCACTTCGCGGGCACCGTCGCGGCGGCTGGAGAAATCGGTTTGGCGCGCATTCAGGAGTGCCTTTTCGGAGGCGAGAATACGGGGGGAACGCTGTGAAAGCTCATCAGGAACGGTGAAATCAAAGGCGCCGCCTAGCTCTGCTTCAAGCCGGAACTGGCGAATTTCTAACGCGTCGATTTGATCCTGTAAGTCATCCACGGCAGCCTGAAATTTTGTGTCCTGAAGGGATGCTAAAATCTGCCCAGCATCAACACGGTCGCCTTGGCGAACGGAAAGATGCGCGAGGATGCCACCTTCGAGGTTCTGGATGATTTGCGAGCGTGAGGAGGATACGACCTCGCCATCGGCGCGAACGATTTCATCAACAGAAGCAAAGCCCGCCCAGACCAGAAACACCAGTAATACGAGGCCAATCAACCGGATGATCCGGCTGGGACCGTTCATCGCTGAATCAAGTGGCGCGTCGACCGTGCTCATTTTCCATCCCCTGCTGCAAGATGGGCGAGAACCTGATCACGCGGCCCGTCCACAACCATGCGCCCGGCCTGCATAATCAGGGTGCGGTTGGTCAATGTCAGGATGGGCATCCGGTGGGTTGCGATAACGGCGGTGCGCCCCTCAAGCCAAGCTTCGAGGCGGCTAACGAGGGTGCGTTCCAGGGTTTGATCAAGTGCTGCGGTGGGTTCATCCAGCAAGACAATCGGCGGATTTTGCAGCCAGATACGTGCCCAGCCGATGGATTGACGCTGGCCGATGGACAGCCCCTCGCCGGAATCGCGGATTTCCAGATCTAGGCCCTTGTGGTGACCGCGCACAAACTGACCCAACCCTGCGAAATCAAGCGCCTGCATGAGGCGGTCATCGTCGCGCTCTAGCTGATTGAGATTGAGGTTGTCGCGCAGATTTCCTGCGAACAGACGCACGTCTTGGCCCAGATAGCCGATGCCACGCCGGATATCGCGGGAATCGATCTGGGTCATGTCGGTGCCGTCGATCATCACCTTGCCTTTGTTCGGCGTATAAAGCCCTGCAAGCACCTTGAGCAGTGTCGATTTACCAGAGCCGTTGGTGCCCAAAACCGCAACCCGTTGGCCCGGTGTGATGGCAATGCCCGAGACATCCAGAATCGCCGCGCCATCCTCGTCATAGCGGTATTCAAGATCCCGCAACTCAAAGTGACCTTGCAGGGTTTCACGACGTAGATAGCTGCGCTCTGCCTCTTTTTCCTGAGGGGCAAGGGCGATGGCATCCAGCGCCTCAAGCGCGGCTTTGACGTTGGTCCAGCGCGCGAGCGTGCCTGCGAATTGTGTGAGTGGTGCAAGGGTACGGCTGGTCAGAATACCGGTGGCGATGATTGTACCGACGGTGAATTCACCTGCAAATACCAGATAGGTGCCCAGCACCACGGCCAGAATATAGGTCGCTTGTTGCACGCCTTGTGACCAATAGGTCAGCATGCCCGCAAGGCGGCGTTGTTCTGACGAACTATAGGAGGAAACGGCGTTCAGCTCATCCCAAAGGCGCATCACGCGATCTTCGCCCCGTTGGGTTTTCAGGGTATCAAGTTCGGTGATGACCTCGTGTAGCAAACGGCCTGCCTTGGCAGAGGCCCCTTGGGTTTGACGGGTCAGTGCGATCATGCGTTTCTGCATGAAATAGGCGGGTAGCAGCATCAACACGGCCCCCCCAACAATCACCCAAACGATATTGCCCGCAATGGAGGCCACGAGCAGCAAAAACACCAGTACAAAGGGCACATCTGCAAGCGTCGCAATGGTGGAGGAGGTGAAGAATTCACGCACCGAGCCAAAGTCGCGCATGGCGGCAAAGAGGCCCGAGGGCGGCAGGGGTTTTTTATCCGAACGCATGCCGATGAGACGCTGCATCAGGTTGCTTTGGATCGACAATTCGATATGGCGTCCAGCGGCATCTGTCAGGCGCGCGCGGGCAAGTTTCAGCGTTACCTCAAGCCCGATGGCAAGCAACGCACCGATGGCCAGCACCCAGAGCGTTGCCTCGGATTGGTGGGGGATCACGCGGTCGTAAACCTGTAGGGAAAACAGCGCAACGGCGACGGCAAGAAGGTTTGCCACCAAGGAGCCAAGCATGATTTCGCCAACCTGCTTGCGGTACTTGGGGAATTCGCCCCAGAACCAATGGCGACTGGCGATTTTTGGCGTGCTGCGCTCTGTGATCTGCGCGATGGACGAGCGACCTGTCAGGATTGTGCCCGAGAAAAACGGCTCAAATTCGGCGATAGGCACCTCTGCGCGATTATCGGGGCAGGTGGTGTCAAAAATGATCAACGTATCGGCGTCCTGGCTCATCACCAGAACACATTGGTCATTGCTCATCATGGTCATCGCGGGCCAGATATCCGGCTTGAGCGTGACACGTTGGGAGATCTTGGGTTTGACGCCTGTGGTGGCCAGAGCCTTGGACAGGGCCTTGATCGTGACGTCGCCGGGCGCGCTGGTCCACATGTATTCCGCGATGTCAGAAACGGGGGTTTCAACGCCGTTCAGGGCCGCAAAAGTCGAGATCAAAGTCGCGCGGTGTTGGATGCGGGTCGCCGTACCCTCGATCAGGGCATTGATGCCTTTGTCGTCATCAATCAACGACGCAATATCGGGCTGTGGGGCAATCGCGGCAGCGGTTTTTACAGGGGTATTGGCCGCCGCTGGTGAGGCCACGCTAAGGGAGGGTTGATTTGCCGCGACGGCAGGCTTTGCCAGATTGGCCCTTGGGCCACCAAGCGAGATTGTCACGGGTGTTTTCTTGGCGGTCAAATCGAGTCTCCGTCGGCGAGGAGCCCCAAATCGCGAGCGAGTTCGAGTTGGATGAGAATAACCTCGTATTTGGCATCTACGTGCGCCTGTTCGCGCTGCACCAATTGTTCATAAATCGCGATCACGTCAATGACTGTTCGCTGGCCTGCCTCAAATTGACGTTCAAACAAACGAAAAGTTTCACCGCTGGATTTCGCGAGCTTGGCCGCCTCTGCCTCTTGGCGGCGAAAGGAGACGAGCCGTTGGCGCAGGCGGCTTTCGTTGCGGCGGGCGGTTTCGCTGGCCTCGGCCACTTGGCGGCGGGAGGTTTCTTTTGTTGCTTCGATGGCTTTTAGGTGGGCGCCGGTGCCAAAGCCAATAGGCTGGGACGTGCCCAGACCAATACCGCCGGTGGTGCCGCTATCGGTTACATTCGCCGAGGCGGTGAGGCTGGGTAGTAATCCGGCGCGTGAAACGGTGGCTTGCGCCACGCTGCGCGTTGCCTCGGCAGAGGATTTTAGCACTTCAAGTGCTTCAACCTCACGTTGAGGAATGTCCAGATCAAACAGGGTTGGCTTTGTCTCAAACATCTGGCCGGTCATGGCCTGCAATTCGGCGCGGGCCGTTGTCGCCGCCTCGGTTGAAGTGGATTGATCAGCCCGCATATCGCTTATCTTGCTTTCGACAACGCGCTGGTCTGCACTGTCTGAAACGCCGCCATTGACGCGGCCAATAACGATCCGCTCAAATTCATGCATCCGGGACAGGGCGCGCGCGCTAAGGCTGGCCTTTTCATCGCCACGCAAGCCCGACAGATAGAGCGATAGGGCAGTATAAACCCGGTCATTCATATCAATCGACAGGTTGACGGCGGCGACCTCTACATCGGCGGCGGCAAACTCGCGTTCGGCCTTGCGGCGGCCATTATCAAACAACACCTGTTCAACAAGGATTCCAGCGACAAGATCCCCTAGGCTGGTCAGGCTGATATTGGGGCCAATCGTGGGCAGCCAATTTTTGGATTGGGCTTCGGCACGCAGTTTTGCGCTGCGCAGTTTTGCCTCGGATGCGCGGGCGCTGGCGTTTAGCGCGGCATCGGCTACGGTATTGTAAGGGCCAGATTTTAGGATTGATTTACGCTCTAGCAGCGTTTCGATAACGACGGATTGATTATCCCCGGTGACCTGTTGAAAGCTGCCATCCTGTAGGGCCGCTTTTGTGGTCTCTTCTTGGGCAGGTTTCTTGGTGAACGATGGCAATTCAGCCATACAGCCGGACATGACAGTGGCCGCCGCCAATGCCACAAGCGCCCTGTTCACCTGCCTCAAGTTTTCACCTCCCATGTGCGCACCCTTTCTGTATCGAGGGGTTTGGAGCGTAGCACACACGGGATGTGCTACGCCCGGCGCGCCATCAGATGATGACGTTGATATCCTGATCCACGACAACCATCGCCCCATCGTCGCCGATGGTGTAAACCTCATAGGTTTCACCGTCGATATCGCGGGTTTCGGTTGTTTTGGTCGCGTTGGACAATGTGATGCTATCGTCAGTGCCGCCAGAGATCGTTAGCGTATCGGACGTGCCCGAAAGCTGCTGAATTTGCGCCTCGGTCAAGGTCAGATTGGCATCTGCCGCATAGTCGAGATTGAGCGACTGGATGTCAAAACGAGCCAACCCAGCGTTATCAATTGTACCCGCGTTGGTTGCGCTGTCTTCTAGGACAACCAAGGTGCCCGAGGCATTGCCAGAGCTATCCGCGCTGCTGACAACCAGATGGGTGCCGGACGAAACGGGCGTGTTAAACGTGTACTCTGTTCCGAACACCGGATCGCTGGATTGCGTGTAGGCCGGAGAGGCAATCGTGCCATCGGTTTCAAGCGAGTTTACCACAAAACTATCCGGGGAGCCGTCGGTGCTGATGCGGCGCACGTCTGATCCCGAGAAGGTCACAGAGTCCACTTCTGGTGTGTCGATCACAGTATCAACCTGGAAGGTATCGCTGACAGTATCGGTGTTACCTGCGAGGTCAGTGGCTGACACAACCGCAGTTGCGACATAAGTTCCGGCAGGCAGATCATCCGCGCTGAACTTCACCGACCAATTGCCGGCCACATCCACATCCGCCGTACGGGTAACGCCCTGCACCGATACGGTGACAACAGAACCGGGTTCGGTTGTGCCGGTCAGAACGGTGCCCGCAGCGTGTTCGCTGGCGTTCACGACGTCATCGGTGGCCTGAGTTGTCTCAATGCCTAGATTGTCGACGTTGGTATCCACGTTAAAGCTGTCGGAGATGGTGCTGACGTTGCCTGCAAGGTCCGTCGCGGTGGCCGTAACCGATGTGACGTAGGTGCCTGTCGGAATATCCGTCGCGGCAAAGGTTACATCCCAATTGCCCGCAGCATCTACTGCCGCCAATCGTGTCACCAGCCCAAGCTGAACTGAAACGGTTGAACCCGGCTCTGTTGTGCCAGAAAGCGTTACGCCATCCGCACGTTCAGCCAGATTGACGACATCGTCGCCCTCTACCTGTGCCGCGCTGATTGTGTGGTTGTCCACAAGGGTATCAAGTTTAACTGAATCCGACACGCTGCGGCTGTTGCCCGCGTCATCAGTGATCGAAGCGGTAATGGGCAAGGTTGAGGTGCCTGTTGGAACCTCGGATGCAGCAAAGGTGCTGGACCAGTTGCCATTCAGATCGGCGGTGACCTGATGTGTCGCAGCGCCTAGGGCCACTGTGACCGTCAGGCCCGGTGTCGCTGTGCCGCTGATATCCACACCATCGGCGCGTTCAACCGCGTTGATGGTATCGTCGATTTCGATGGGGAGGCTGGACAAGGCAACCTCGCCTGCGACGGTATCAATCCGCAAGGCAGATGTTGCGGTGGCAGTGTTGCCCGCAGCATCGGTTGAAAGAACAGAAACCGCCGTATCAAATTCACCAGCAGGCAAGGAGCCCGCAGCAAAGGCCGCGCTCCATGTGCCGTCAGATTGAACTGTGGCTGAGCGGGTTACGCCGGCGACTGTCACTTGGACGGTGCTGCCTGCCTCGGCTGTGCCGGTGATTTCGACACCGGTGGCGGCCTCGGCTGCGTTGACGATATTGTCGCCACCCGCAAGATTTGCGTCAATTGCCACGCCGGTTGTGGTGTCGATGCGCACGGTTGCCGATGTTGTGTCACTGTTACCTGCTGCATCGGTTGCAACCACGGAAACGGTGGCGTCGTATTCGCCTGTGGGGATTTCACTAGCGGTAAAGTTTGATGTCCACGTGCCATCTGAGGCAGCGGTCACGCTATGCGAAACGCCTTGGAGGGTGACAACAACGGCGGCACCTGCCTCGGCTGTGCCGGAAAGTGTGACGCCGCTGCTTTGCTCGGCACCGCTGATCACATTGTCGCCCGCAATCGGCGCGGACAAAGAAACGCCGTTTTCAGTATCAACATGCACAGAATGTGTGGTTGAGAAACTATTGCCAGCCGCGTCAGTTGTGGTGACCGAAATAGTGGAATCATAGGTGCCCGCAGCGATGGCCGCCGCGCCGAAATCTACGGACCACGTGCCGCCACTGCCCACGGTTGTGGTATGGGTCACGCCCTGAAATTCGACCGAAATGCTTGCGCCAGCTTCGCCGGTGCCTGTCAGCGTGATGCCGTCCGAGGCCTCGGATGCGTTGATCACATTGTCGGTTTCAACGGTATTCACAGCAGCCGGAGGGGCCACGGTGTCAACCACCAGAACCTCGGTGACGGTATAGCTATTGCCGCGCGCGTCGGTGGTGACGATGGTGACATCGGTTTCATATTCGCCGGTCGCGACTTCGCTTGCGTCAAACAACACCGACCAGCTGCCATCAAGGGCAACGGTGGTTGTGTGAGTCACGCCGGAAATCTCGACAGATACAGTTGCGCCAGCCTCGCCTGTACCGGAAATCGTGGCACCGCTGCTGTGTCCGGCGCCGTTTACCAAATCGCCAACAGATTGGGTGCCAGCCTGCACATCTAGGTCAGGGGCGGTTGTATCAATATCAACAGAAGGACCAGCCAAGGTGGTGATTGTGCCATCAGTAGCCGTCACAACAACTGCCGCGACATAGACGCCGTCTGCTGGCAACTCGGAGGGGTCAAATTCGCTGATCCACGTGCCATCATCGCCGATTGTGACGGTTTTGACGGAAGTGCCTACGGTCACCTCGACCGTGGAGCCGGGCGCGCCAGTCCCTGTGATTGTCACGGTATCAGGGCCAGTGCCGCCAATAATGCGCGAAACATCCGGGTCATCTACGGTTGGCACGATTGGACCACCGCCACCGCCGCCACCGATTACAGCAGCAGCACCAACACCCGCCGCCGCAAGACCTGCGGAGCCGCCCAAGCCAGCAATTGCTGGAAGGATCAGGGGTGCAACAACCGGTTCAATCCGCTCTACGTCAAGGAAAACCAGATCGTCATAGGCGCTCCATTTTCCGCCGACGTCGATGGCAACATAATCTGCATAGATCGCATCGCCTTGTGCGTCATACAGCACGGCCTCGACGAAATCGCCTTCTTCGCTGAGGAAAAGATGTTTGTTGCTAGTTGAATCGGTGAAGTAACCCTCAAGGATCAAAACTTCGCCATTGGCGAGGATCACATGAAGATCGCTGCCTTTTTGCGCGTAACTCTGGATGTCTCCAGGCCGCAAATTCAACGCAATGTCATTACCGGATGTCACGTCTATAGATGAAGGAGACCCTTCATTGAACGTGCCACGCTGCGCCACGCCATCCGTGCCCCGGACAGCATACCCTATCAAACTCATGAAATCACCGCTCGTTTTTATGGTTCGGGCATTTTTGCCCTTGTTGTTAGTGTTCCAAACTTAACTGGAAATAGAATCCACGACTAGGGGAAATTTTGGCGAGACCCCCCAAATGTGGCGAAATCCCCAATGGGATGTGTCCAAATGATGACGTATTTGCTCTCACAGATGCAAATTGACAACACTTTTGCCCGGATGGGTCTGTGTATTTTGCACGGCTAGAGGGGCTTAGCCTTTGGTGGGGCAAAAAACTCTTATCGCGTAGGCAAAGACTATTTGACGGCAAAACCGATTTATCGTTCTGATTTACAGTCAGGCAAGGCACCGCCAGATGCCCCCCAATAGTGTTGGATTATAGAAGGTCGTCACCAATGCGTAAAAAGCTACTGGTCATCGTGGTTGATGGAGTCCCATGGGACAATTGGTCATTATTCGGAAATCTTGAGGGGTGGGTAGATGCCGGGGAGGCGCGCAAGTGGAAAATGCGCTCTGTTTTACCGTCCACATCGGCCAGTTGCTATGCCTCGATCCATACCGGGGTTTCGCCTGCGGTGCATGGGGTGACAGGCAATGACAACGTGTTTCGCGTAAATATGCCGGACGTTTTCAGCGCGTTACGCCAAGCGGATCAGGTGACTGGCGCAGTCACGCATTCCTATTGGTCGGAGTTTTTCAACCGCGCGCCTTTTGATCCGGTGCGTGATCTGGAATATGATGAACCCGACAGCACCAGCATCAACCACGGCAGATTTCACACGATGTCTGGCTATGGGATGTTGAATCAGATGACCCCAAGTGATGCAGATTTATTTGCGACACTGACCATGCTGACAGAGCGCTACAAACTGGATTATGGCATCCTGCATACCTGCACATTGGATTGCATGGGGCATCGGTTTCGCCATGAATGCTATGAAATGGATAACGCGATCTTTCATCTGGATGAAAAGCTGGCGCAATACATCACGCGCTGGCGCAACGCTGGGTATGAGGTGATGGTCACCGCCGATCATGGCCAAAGCCTGAGGGGGCATCACGGGGGGCGCGGGGCGGATCAACAAGATTTTGCGCTGTACTATTTTGGCGATGCCGAAGGTGTAGAGGGCGACCAACTGCTGGATCAACGGCAATTGGCACCCACGGTGATATCGCTGATGGGGGCCGATGTTCCTGACACGATGACGTTTGAGCCGTTTCTGCGGAATTCCTAAGCGTTGATAGATTAGCAAAGCGGCGCTGGTACGCTGGCGTCGCTTTGTGATCGTTGTTGATGTGTTCGTTTGGGCGATACTTAAAACATATCGTTGATTAGCCGTAATTCGCGACTTAGGGCGGCGGCGAAATTGGTGGCCAGGGCAGAGGGCGGGCGATGCGCCGGCTGTAGGATCGAGATGTCGAGCGTGACACGAGGCAGGAACGGGCGAAACACCACGGGGTGTGGTTCGGGGCGTCCTTTTATGTATCCCGCAGCAGTGATCGGGTCACAGATACAGTAACACAGCCCCTTTTCCACAAGCACCATCGCGGGATGGAAATTGCGCAACTCAAACCGCTGCACGAAATCCGCCTTTTGCGATTTAAAGGCGCGCTGGGTGTCGATCAGATTTGGATGCCCCTCTTGTAGGGCGGCAAGTGGCAGGCCACTGAGATCAGAGGCGGTAATGACATCCTGCTGCGCCAAGGGATCATCGGCGGACAGGGCACACACGCAATCCAACTGAAAATCCTCGGTGTCGAGCGCACCGGAAATGGAGGGTGTTTCAGACAGTCCGATGTCATATTGTTGCGATGCAATCCATTCCTCGATCACAGAGGAGGCGCGCATCATCAGCGATACCTTTACGTCGGGTTTATCGACCAGAAAGTCTGCAACAAGCTGGGGCATCATCACCATAGAGGCCGCTGGCATACAGGCAATTTTCAGGCGCCCTTGGGTTAGAGAACCGATTTCTTGCATCGTGCGAGACGATAGCGCCAAACGATCCAAAATCGCCTCGGCTTGGAGGACAAAATAGCGTGCCTCGGGTGTGGGAACCAGTTTTCCACGCTGCCGACGAAAGAGGGAAAGGCCCAACTCGGCCTCAAGATTTGCGATGAGTGCGCTGGCGGCGGGTTGCGTTCGTCCAAGGATTTTGGCGGCCTCAGAGACGGATCCGGTGCGCATCACCTCGCGAAATGCCTTAAGTTGGCGAAAACTGATGTTCATTTGGATTTGATTTCCTTGTGTATTTCCCTAACTCATAAAGCAACTTAATATACTAATCCATTTTATTGTTTTGACTTGATACCCTCTCAGAACGACCCTGATGCAATCAACGCAATACGGTTTTGCGTTTCGGGGAGGCGTTCATGACACGGTTTGCAAGCGTTCTGTTAACAACGCTGATCTGCTTGGTGGCTCTGGGTCAATTCGTACAGGTGATCACGCGGTATGTTCTGGAAATTCCGGTGATGGGTCTGGAGGAAAGCCTGCTTTTCCCAACCTTGTGGCTGTATGTTTTGGGGGCGGTCAATGCATCGCGAGAGAACTCGCATATCCGCGCCAATGTGATGGAAATTTTCCTAAAGACCAAACGCCAACACCAAATTCTTGCGGCAATCGGCGAGATGATTAGCCTGATAATCGGCCTGTGGTTGACCTATTGGGCCTATGATTTTGCCAAGTATTCGCTGCGGGTTTGGCGCGAAAGTCCGACGCTTTATCTGCCCACTTTTTGGGTCGATAGCGCCCTTGTCATCGGCCTAATTCTGATGATGGTTTTCACCGCGATGCATCTGCTGTCCCATCTGCGCGCAATTTTTTCAAAGGAACGCTTCGATGATTGAGATTGCGCTTTTGGCGGTTCTAATACTTGTTGTGCTGCTGACATTGGGCGTGCCGCTGCCCTATTGTTTCGGTGCCGGACTGATGGTGATGTATTACCTCGGTGATGTGGTGATGAAGGGTAATGTGCTGTGGGGTTTCCAGCAATTGGGCAACCCGGTTCTGCTGGCCATTCCGTTGTTTGTGCTTGCAGGTACAATCATGAGCGTATCGGGGATCGCCGCCGCGCTGCTAAATTTTGTGAACATATTTATCGGGCATTTGCGGGGCGGTTTAGGCGTGGTTGCCACGGTTTCTTGCGCGCTGATTGGGGCGATCTCTGGCTCTGGATTGACGGGTATTGCGGCGATTGGGCCGCTGTTGATCCCTGAGATGGAAAAACAGGGGTATCCCCGCGAATATGCCACCGCGTTGATCGCCAACGCCTCTTTACTGGGGTTGTTGATCCCACCCTCGGTCACGATGATCGTCTATGGTTGGGTGACTGACACCTCGATCTTGGCGTGTTTTCTGGCCACACTCGGGCCCGGTTTGCTGATCATGCTTAGCTTTTCCGTGGTGAACGTGCGCATGGCCCGCAAGTTTCCGCTAAAGCTGACGGACCCGCCAAAAGGCAAGGCATTTGTCGCCGAGGCAACCAGCCGCGGTATCAAAGCCACGCCAGCACTATTGATGCCGGTGATCATTTTGGGCGGCATTTATGGGGGCATCATGACCCCAACAGAAGCCGCCGCCGTGGCAGTGATCTATGCCGTTCCAGTCGGTTTCTTGATTTACAAAGGATTGGACATAAAGACATTTCTGGGCGCGGGGCGCGAGGCTGCGACCTCTGTCGGAGCGATCATGTTGATGATCTTGTTTTCGATGATCCTTAGCCAGATGTTCGTGTTGGAGGGCATTCCGCAGGCGATTGTTCAGGCGATCTTTGAAATCACTGACAACAAGGTTTTGCTACTGATTTTGATCAACATCCTGCTGTTTCTGGTCGGCATGATTGTCAATGACGTGACCGCCATCATCCTGATTGCGCCGCTACTGTTGCCCCTGATGCAGGCCATCGGTGTCAGCCCGGTACAGTTTGCCGCGATCATGGGAGTTAACACCGCGATGGGCGGCGTGACCCCGCCATATGCCTCAATTCTGTATCTGGGCGCCCGCATTGGCAAAGTGCCGGTGACCAAGGTGATCAAACCCGCGATGAAGCTCATTTTGTTGGGTTATCTGCCGGTGGTTATCCTGACCAGTTTTTGGCCTGACCTATCGCTGGGGCTGCCACGTTTCTTTGGCTACTAAACCCACCCGCCAAAACAACAAAATCGCATCACAATACTCTAGGAGGAGACCAACTATGATGAATTTTCTGAAATCCACATGCCTTGCGGCGGCCGTTCTGGCCACTGCGGGAATTGCGACAGCAGACACGCTGAAGGTCAGCCATATCCGGCCCCAAGGCGCAACAATCGACAATGAATTGCGCAGCTTTGCGGCGGATCTGTCGGCAGCAACCGGTGGCTCTCTGGAGTTGAACCTGTTTCCGGCATCTGCATTGGGAGATTATACCAGTGTTCAGGAACGTATCTCGATTGGTGCCATTGATATGGCCGTTCAGCCTGCGGCAACCGCAGTTGACCGTCGCATGCAAATCAGTGCCTTTCCCTATGTCGCTGCAAACTGGACCGAAGCCAAAGAGATTTACGGTCCGGGTGGCGCGATCCATGGAGCGATGAAAGATCTATATGCCAAGCAAGACATCACAATGCTGGCTGCTTATCCGGTTTATTTCGGCGGTGTTGCACTGAATACTGACGCGGTTTCACCGGGTGACCCGATGGCGGCAAAAGGCATCAAGGTGCGTGTTCCGGGCATCAAAAGCTTTCAGCTTACGGCGGATGCCTTGGGTTACATCAGCTCTCCCATCCCATTTTCCGAGGCGTTTACAGCTGTTCAAACAGGTGTTGTTGACGGCGTTGTTGGGTCGGGTGCCGAAGGGTATTATGCCTCATTCCGCGACGTGACGACGACCTATGTGCCTGTAAATACGCACTTTGAGGTTTGGTACATGATCATCAACTCTGGTTCGTTGGCTGAGTTGAGCGGTGATGACCGTGCAGCCCTGGAAGCGGCAGCACTGACGTTTGAGGCAACGCGCTGGACCACAGCAGAGGCCGATCAAGGCGCATTTGAGCAAAAGCTGGCCGATAATGGGGCCACTATTGTTTCATTGAGCGCAGAGGAGTTGTCAGCGACGGCGGCACATGTTCGCGCGTTGGTTTGGCCTCAGGTTCTGGAGGATGTGGGCCAGGAATGGGGTCAGGCAATCCTTGATAAGATCGCGCAGTAACGCCGCGCTGCGAAAACGGGAAAGGTGCGGTCGCGTTGGGGCCGCCCTTTTCCTTCTACATCAAACAAGGACGCCCCATGTTCACGACGCTACGCCGAGACCCGCCAAAAATCATTTCAGTGATCGTGAACGGGCATGAGGTTACGGCCCCTGAAGGGCAAAGCGTATGGGCAACGATGGCCTTGGCAGAGCAAACAACCACCCGTAAATCCGCCGTGTCCGGCAAAGATCGAAGTGCCTATTGTGCGATGGGGGTGTGTTTTGAATGCATGGTTGAAATTGATGGCATGCCAAATCAACAGGCCTGTATGCGCCGCGTCAGCGAGGGCATGAACATCACCACCCAAGATATCACCGAACACACTGTGGCACCTGAAAATGGCGTTTGATTGCGCCATTATAGGGGCTGGCCCGGCTGGGATGAACGCGGCGATTGCCTTGGCCAAATCCGGCATTCAGGTCGTGGTTTTGGATCGTGCAGAGCGCGCAGGCGGTCAGATTTTTCGCAAAGCTGGAAATAGCCCCCTCCCCCAAAGCGGCCTTCTTGGCCCTGATTATACCGATGGTGCCACGCTGATTGAGGTTTTTGAGAAATGCGGTGCCACCCATATGGCGGGTGCCGATGTTTGGCATCTAGGCGAAGATGGCACGGTTTTATACTCGGCAGAGGGGGAAACGCGGCAACTGCAAGCGCGCGAGGTGTTGATTTGCCCCGGTGCGATGGAGCGCCCGATGCCGATATCCGGTTGGACGCTGCCCGGTGTGATGACGGCGGGGGCAGCACAAGTCATGCTGAAATCCGATGCCATCGTGGCGCAAGGTGCTGTTTTTGCCGGGTCCGGCCCACTATTATATCTGATTGTTGCGCAGTATTTGCGGCTGGGCGTTAAGGTGGCGGCAATGGTCGATACCACACCGCGGGCAAACTATACTGCGGCCTTGGCTCATGGGTCGGGGGCGTTGCGGTCTTGGCCGATTCTGCGCAAGGGATTGTCCCTAATGCGTGAGATTTCGGCATCGGGTGTACCAGTATACAAATACGCGACTGACCTGAAAATATTGGGCGAAGACCGTGCTACTGGACTGGCGTTTAACGTCGGGGGACGGGAGAAGCAGGTTAGTGCAGATACAGTGTTTCTGCATCATGGTGTCATTCCCAATTCGAACATGACGCGGGCGCTACAGCTTGTGCATGAATGGAACGCAGCACAGCAATGTTGGCAGGTGAAAACCAATCGTTGGGGGCAAAGCACTGTACCACATGTCTCTGTCGCTGGTGACGGGGCCGGGATCATCGGGGCAGATGGTGCGCAATCAGCGGGGCGGCTGGCTGCGTCGAATATTTTAGCGCGATTGGGAAAGCTGAGCGAAGCCGAGCGCGATAAAGAAGCCCGACAAGATCATGCGGCGCTGCGCAAGCTTGCCCCGTTTAGGCGGTTTATCGACAGGCTGTATCGCCCGATGGAGGCGCTGCAATTTCCGCGTGAGCCGGATACGTTGGTGTGCCGCTGCGAAGATCAAAGCCTGCAAGATTTGCGTAATGGATTTGAAAAAGGTGCACGTGATCCGAACGCCCTAAAGTCGCTGACCCGTTGTGGCATGGGGCCCTGTCAGGGGCGGCAATGTGGCCCCATGGTGAGTGCGCTGTTGGCCAAATGGCGCGATGAACCTGAATCGCAGGTTGGGTATTTTCGCCTGCGCAGCCCGCAACGTCTTTTAAACCTTGAAGAATTTAGTCGTTTTCAGCGGGTTCAGGCATCAAACATGGACAGTGAAGAGGCCATAGAATGAACGCTGATATCCTAATCATTGGCGGCGGTATTCAAGGCTGTGCAACCGCGTTTCATTTGGCGCGAAGTGGCGCGTCGGTCATCGTGTTGGAAAAGGACTATGTCGCGCGCCATGCCTCCGGGGTGAATGCGGGTGGCGTGCGTTTGCTGGGGCGTGATGTGGCCGAGGTGCCGTTGTCGATGGCCTCTATGGAGATGTGGCAAACCCTTGATGACACATTGGGTGAGGAAACCGGATTTCGCCGTCAGTCACTGGTGAATATCGCGGCAAATGAGGCCGATATTGCAACGCTGAAGCGCCGCGAATCCCAAATGCGCGCGCTGGGCTACACCCACGAGAATATGATTGATCAGGATGAATTACGCGCGCGCCTGCCCCATGTTCACCCGTCTTGTATTGGCGGTGTGGTGTCGGAAACGGACGGCTATGCAAACCCCTATCAAGCGACAAGCGCGTTCCGCCGTGCGGCGGTGCGCCATGGGGCGAAGTTCATAGAAGGCGTTGAATTAAAAGGATTACGTCGTGTCGGAGCGCAGTGGATTGCACGCACCACGGATGCGATAATCGAAGCGGAAACAGTGGTGAATTGCGCCGGAGCATGGGCTGATCAGGTGGCCATGATGATCGGTGACAATGTTCCGCTAAACCACGGCGCGCCAATGTTGATGATCACTGCACGCCTACCCCGTTTTGCGAAACCCGTGGTGGGGGCGGTTAGTCATCAGCTGAGTTTTAAGCAGTTTGAAAACGGGACGGTTTTGATTGGTGGAGGGGCCAAGGGTTTTGCCGATCGCGCCAAAAATAAAACCCTGTTGGACTATGCCAAACTGGCCTTTGCCGCCAAAACAACCATCGACTTTTTCCCGATAATGGCGCGGGCCACCATCAACCGTATGTGGGCAGGGCTTGAGGCCTATATGCCCGATAATATTCCAGTTATTGGCCCCGCGGTTAATTCGGATCAGGCATTTCACGCCTTTGGTTTTTCTGCCCATGGCTTTCAGATGGGGCCTGTTGTTGGGGAGGTCATGGCAAATCTGATTCTGAAACGCGCGCCGGGTTTTGACCTTGGGGCGTTTCGAATTGATCGGTTTGATCGGAAAATTCTATAATCTGAATAGAGACAATCAGTGAAGATTTGGAGCTGTATGTCGACGTGATAGTCACTAAAGTAAAGCATTTTCAAATGGTTACATATTACTCCACAATATTCCAACCCTTGCATTCGCGGTATGCTTGGCATGGGCGCGGCGGCTATTATAGGAGTGATCCGCAGGGCAAGAATGATGCCCCGCGCAGTAGATTTAGTGGCGTGTTGAAAAGTTGAACAGGGTGGATTGGCTAAGCTCGCGGAGCAAACGCAGCAATCCCGGTTCGCTCGTATATCCGGGCATGCAGCCTGCCATTTGCGCCGTGTTGTGCATCCGGCGACGTTCCATCATCGCACGATTATCTTGACCATAAACACTCATATTCTCTCACCCGTTCTATGCGCCCCCACGCCATATCAAGGTGCCTTGAAGATATTACCAGAGAGTTAATTTGGCCACGCGCACGGGTGTTGGAATTGCGACAGTTTGAGACAATATAAGCCTCATTCAGCGGCGATTAGACCCTGAGATTTTTGTACAAAACGTACAAAATACCCCCCCAGTTTTGTACAAAACTTTGCCCGTGATGCGATCTGCGCAAATGTTACTTGGATCGGGGGGGTGCGAAGAATCGTTTGAGGCGCCCACCAATGCCGGGCGCGGGCCTTTTTTGCGGTACGCGGGGTTGCGGCACAAGCGGTTTACGCCCCATCACGGTGAGGTTCCAAACCGTGGTGCCCTCAAAGACGGCAGTGCTGAGCGGTTGGCCGTAACCTGCGCCACTGTCCAAGTTGATACGGTTGCCCATATGGACCGCTTGTTTCTCGGGGGTGTGACCGTGGACGACGAGATGGGAATGCGGGGCAGGATATTGAAGAAATTCCTGACGTATCCAGATTTTGTCGTCCTCGGTTTGGTCGGCCAAGGCGATTCCGGGGCGAATGCCTGCGTGCACAAACAGCAGCTCGTCGACCTCGTGGTGGCTGGGCAGAGAGGCGAGGAAATCAAGATGGCTTTGCGGGACGTTTTCGCGGGCTTGGCCATGGACGATATGGGTGAGCAAGGGTTCGGAAATTTCGACGCCATAGGAGGCCAACGTCTGCAAGCCGCCGATCCGTTTATGTAACCAAGATAGCCCAACCGCGAGTTGGGGATCGGTACGCGGGAAATCCTCCATGAACATGGAAAACATGCGGTCGTGATTGCCCAAAATGGGAATCCAATTACGCCCCTCTGCCATGCCCTTGATCAATAAGTCGATCACGCCGCGACTGTCGGGGCCACGATCGGTGTAATCCCCCAGAAACACGACAGGGGCGTCGGAGCCGCCGTCTACCTCGATCCTTGCGAGGGCGGTTTCTAGCATGCCAAGTTGGCCGTGGATGTCGCCAATGGCGTAAATGGTCATGGGTGCAAATCCAGTTTGTTGCTAAAGTCAGCCGTATTTTGCCAGCCGAGGTGCTGCGTTGCTGCGCGACCTTACTTTAGCTTGGTGGGGAGAAACAATGGCCCCTGAAAATGGCGGGGAAAGCACGGTTTTATGCGGCCCGTGGAGTTAAACTTTCGGGCGTCGCAAATATGTCTGGAGGCAATCAGGGAATATCAAAGGGGGCCTTCGCCGATCCGGGAACCGGCGAAGTTATTTGTATCAGGCGTGGTTTATTTGACGTCGAATGCCAGTGGTTTGATCTGTGTGAACATATCAGTTTCGGCAAGCCGCGCGCGGGCTTCTGCGGGAACGGGTTCGTCGACATATAGCAGGGCAATCGCCTCGCCACCGGCACCAGCGCGACCAAGGGTAAAGTTGGCGATATTGACGCCACATTCGCCCATGGTTTGACCCAGCATACCGATGATGCCGGGGACATCCTCGTTTGTGGTGTAGAGCATGTGAGCGCCGATTTCGGCATCAATGTTGATACCTTTGATCTGGATAAAGCGCGGTTTGCCATCGCTAAACACCGTGCCCGCAACCGAGCGTTCGCGTTTGGCGGTAACAACGGTCACTTTGACGTAGCCGTCAAAGGCACCGGATTTGTCCTGATTGGTGGTGCTGATCTGAATGCCACGTTCCTTGGCAACCACGGGGGCGGAAACCATGTTTACGTCTGGATTGGCCTTTTTCATGATGCCCGCAACGGTGGCGCAGTTCAGCGCGGCAAGGTTCATTTCGGCGGCGGCACCATCATAAAGGATGTTGATCGCAGTGACCGGCTCGTCCGTCATTTGACCGACAAAGGCACCGAGGTGACCCGCAAGCTCGATCCACGGACCCATGATTTGGGCCTCTTCAGCGGTAACAGAGGGCATGTTAAGCGCGTTGGTCACGGCCCCTGTCAGCAGGTAATCTGACATTTGCTCGGCCACTTGGAGGGCGACGTTCTCTTGGGCCTCGGTTGTGGCGGCACCGAGGTGGGGGGTGCAGACAACATTGGGCAGATCAAACAGCACGTTTTCCTTGGCAGGTTCAACGGCGAAAACATCAAGGGCAGCACCGGCGACATGGCCGGATTTCAGCATGTCGGCCAAGGCCTCTTCGTCAACCAGACCGCCACGGGCACAGTTGATGATACGCACACCGGGTTTGGTTTTTGCGAGGTTTTCACGGCTAAGGATATTGCGTGTTTGATCGGTCAGGGGCACGTGCAAGGTGATGAAATCAGCGCGGGCGAGCAACTCTTCGAGGTCAACCTTTTCGACGCCCATTTTCTTGGCTTTTTCTTCGCCAAGGAAGGGGTCATAGGCGACGACTTTCATCTTGAGACCACGGGCGCGATCACAAACGATGCCACCGATATTGCCCGCACCAATCACGCCGAGGGTTTTATTGGTCAGCTCTGTACCCATGAATTTGGACTTTTCCCATTTGCCGGCATGGGTGGAGGCCGAGGCCTCTGGTATTTGGCGGGCGACGGCGAACATCATCGCAATGGCATGTTCGGCGGTGGTGATCATGTTGCCAAACGGCGTGTTCATGACGATCACACCCTTTTTGGAGGCAGCGTCTTTGTCGATGTTATCGGTGCCGATACCAGCGCGCGCGATCACCTTGAGGTTGGTCGCATTGGCGAGGATTTTCTCGGTGACCTTGGTGGCGGAACGAATGGCGAGGCCATCATATTGGTCGATGACGGCGGCAAGCGCGTCTTTGTCTTTGCCAAGGTCGGGCTGGAAATCAACGTCGATACCGCGATCGCGGAAAATCTGAACGGCGGTTTCGCTGAGTTTGTCTGAGACGAGTACTTTGGGAGCCATTTTGGTGGTCCTTCTGAGAAATCAGGGAATATTGGGGAAGGCGCGCAGGGTGATGCGCGCCTTAGGATGTTGGATCAGGCAGCGACGGATTGCGCGGCAATCTCAGCCTCAAACGCCCAAGCGAGCCAAGGTAGCATGGCCTGAATGTCAGCAGTTTCAACCGTGCCACCACACCAGATCCGCAGACCTGCGGGGGCGTCGCGGTAGGCACCGATATCAAGCGCGATATTCTCGACCTCAAGGCGTTTGGCGACTGCTTTGGCGAATGCGGCACCGTCCTGAATGCGCGCATCGTTGAATTTCAGGCAAACGGAGGTGTTGGAGCGCGTCGCCGCGTCCTCTGCCAGATTTGCGATCCAATCATTGGCGGCGCAGAAATCATGCACGGCCTGTGCGTTGGCATCGGCGCGGGCGATCAGACCCTGCAAACCACCAACTGAGCGCGCCCAATCTAGGGCAAAAAGGTAATCCTCAACAGCGAGCATCGAGGGGGTGTTGATCGTGGCACCGGTAAAGATACCCTCAATCAGTTTGCCGCCTTTGGTCAGGCGAAAGATTTTCGGCAGGGGCCATGCGGGGGTATAGCTTTCGAGGCGGGCAACTGCGCGGGGTGACAGGATGATCATGCCATGCGCGCCCTCGCCGCCCAGCACCTTTTGCCAGCTGAACGTGGTTACATCCAGTTTGTCCCACGGCAGATCCATCGCAAATGCGGCCGAGGTGGCATCGCAAATCGTTAGGCCATCGCGATCGGCGGGGATGAAATCACCATTGGGAACACGCACGCCAGCAGTGGTGCCGTTCCATGTGAACACAACGTCATTGGTGAAATTCACGGTGCTAAGGTCAACGATCTGACCATAGTCAGCGGTTTTAACTTCGGCCTCGATCTTTAGCTGTTTGACGACGTCGGTGACCCAGCCCGCGCCAAAGCTTTCCCAAGCGAGCATCTCTACTTTGCGCTCCCCCAAAAGGTTCCAAAGCGCCATTTCAACGGCACCCGTGTCAGAGGCGGGAACGATAGCGATGCGGTAATCTGCGGGGATGTCCAGGATTTCGCGGGTCTGCTCGATTGCGGCCTTCAGCTTGTCCTTGCCGATGGCGGCGCGGTGGCTGCGGCCCAATGCGGCATCCGCCAGCTTGGTCACATCAAATGTAGGGGGTTTGGCACAGGGGCCAGAGGAAAAACGCGGGTTTGCCGGGCGCGTGACCGGTAGTTGAGTAGCCATTTCTGCTATCCTTACAGATAAGTGCCCTTCGTTGGGGAAGGGTGTCCCGCCGACAGAGCTAGTGTGCTGCGACGCGGCATACAACAGGAAAAGCGGCGGATTTGCGGCGCTTTGACAGATATTTGCGACGCAAATGATGAGGATCGGAAACTTGTGTCACAGATTGAGACATGGGGCGGTTAAGAGTGGCGCTGTTCGGAATCCTGTTTATTTACATTTATTAACAGATAGTTACGAATATTTGTCGCGCTGGTCTGGTCAAATTTTACCGGGCAATCATCGGCTGGCGTTGAATCCCGCTCTGCGGTATGCGCTTTGCAACACAGGAGACCCCCAATGTATTTCGCCACGCTTCTCACTGCCCCAAATGCCCCAACGCTGACACTTGCGCTGGTTGATTCGCTGCGCAACGCCTGGGGTGGCGGGGATGTGGTCTGGCTGGCACCGGATGAGGCGGCGGAGTTTTCGCTGGCGCAGATGCCGGACAATCGCTGGGATGTTTGGGCTGATCTGCAACAAATGGGCGTCGATCTGGTGGTGCAACCTACAGAGGGACGGCGCAAAAAGATGCTGCTTGCGGATATGGATAGCACAATGATCCAGCAGGAATGCATTGATGAGCTGGCAGATGAGGCGGGCGTGGGCGATCACGTCAAAGACATCACCGCGCGCGCCATGAACGGCGAGCTGGATTTTGAGGCGGCGCTGATTGAGCGGGTCGGCCTGCTAAAGGGGCTGGATGCATCGATGATCCAACAGGTGCTGGACAGGCGGATTACCCTGATGCCCGGCGGGGCAGCTCTGTTGGCCACGATGAAGGCAGACGGTGCCTATGCAGCGCTGGTTTCTGGCGGATTTACAGCGTTTACAGCCCATGTGGCGGCGACGCTGGGGTTTGACGAAAACCGCGCCAATACGTTGCTGGTTAATGACGGCGCGCTGACGGGCGATGTCGGACGGCCCATTTTGGGGCGCGAGGCCAAGGTTGAGGCGCTACATCAAATCACCGCGCGGCTTGGCCTAACTGCAAATGATGTGATGGCCGTGGGAGACGGTGCCAATGATCTGGGCATGCTCGGCCTTGCGGGCGCGGGGGTTGCTTTGCATGCCAAACCTGCTGTTGCCGCTGAGTGCGATATCCGCATCAATTTCGGCGATCTCACAGCACTACTCTACATCCAAGGATATGATCGCACGTCTTTCGTGTCCTAACCCTTCTCTTGGGCAAAAATATCCCGGGGAGAGCGTCACATTGCCTGCAATGTGACCGAGGGGCAGAGCCCCCAACAACCTATCGCCAAGCGAAATCGACCCGCTAATCCCCATTTATATACAGTCACGCCCGATTTCCGGCGTCCATTGCGCGCGACTCGGTCTATGCTGGTCGCATGATGTTTGATTTACCTGACCACGACACCCTTTACGCTGCATTATGCGTGCGAGATGACAGCTATGAGGGGCGCGCTTATGTGGGCGTCACCTCAACCGGTATCTTTTGTCGCCTCACCTGCCCTGCCCGCAATCCCAAGTCCGAAAACTGCCGGTTTTATGGCTCTGCCGGGGAGTGCATCGAGGCGGGGTTTCGCGCCTGCAAACGCTGCCACCCTCTGGCCCCGATGGCGGCGGCGGAACCGGTGATCGCCACCTTGTTAACAGCGCTAGAAAGCCGCCCGACCTATCGTTGGTCCGAGGGAGATATCACGCGTATGGGGTTGGACCTGTCAACCGTGCGGCGGGCGTTTAAGCGGCACTTCGGCATGACCTTTCTGGAAATGGCGCGGATGCGGCGATTGCGGGAGGGGTTCACCACCCTTGCCAAAGGCGGACCGGTAATTGCGGCACAGTTGGATGCGGGATTTGAATCGCCCAGCGCCTTTCGTGCGGCATTTGGTAAATTGCTTGGCCAAGCGCCGGGAGGGTTTGTCAAAGACGCGCTGTTGCGGGCCGATTGGATCGACACGCCACTGGGGCCGATGGTGGCGGTTTGTGACAAACACGCGCTGCATCTGTTGGAGTTTGTGGATCGCAAGGCGCTGCCTGCCTCGTTAAAAAAGCTACAGGCATACGCCAAGGGCAGTCTTGGGTTTGGCCGCTTTGCCGTCACGGATCAGATTGAGGCAGAGCTGGCTGGATTTTTCGCGGGCACCTCTGCGCGGTTCACCGTACCGCTGGCCCTGCATGGCAGTGCCTTTACCCGCGGGGTTTGGGATGCGCTTTGTACCATTCCGGCAGGCGAAACGCGCAGCTATTCCGACATGGCGCAAGCCTTGGGTAAACCTGCCTCGGTGCGGGCAGTGGCGCGGGCAAACGGGGCCAATCAGATCGCCTTGGTGGTGCCGTGCCACCGGGTGTTGGGGGCGGATGGATCGCTGACTGGATACGGTGGTGGGCTGTGGCGCAAGCAACGTCTAATAGAGTTAGAGCAACAGTTTTCGAATCAGGCAGCAGGATAATTTCATGACACAGGCAGACAGGGCGCGCGATTTCGCCGCAATGCACCAAAAGGGCAATCCTTTGGTGCTGTATAACATTTGGGATGCAGGTGGTGCGCGGGCGATCGCGGATGAGGGCGCAAAGGCGATTGCCACGGGCAGTTGGTCTGTGGCGGCCGCCCATGGGTATGACGACGGGCAGGCGATTCCGCTAGAGTTGTTAGAGCTGATCGTTGGCCGGATCGTGCAAAGTGTCGATCTGCCGGTTTCGGTCGATTTTGAGGGGGCTTATGCAGTTGCGCCTGCGGATGTCGCGGCCAATGTGGCGCGCATCATTGCCACCGGGGCGGTTGGCATCAACTTTGAGGATCAGATCGTGGGTGGTGACGATCTGCACAGCATCACGGATCAGGCAGCACGGATTGCGGCGGCGCGGGCGGCGACTGATGTGCCCATTTTCATCAATGCGCGCACGGATTTGTTTTTGAAAGAGGAAGATCCAAGCAAGCATGCCGCCTTGATCAACGAGGCCAAGGAGCGCGCAACCGCCTATGCCGAGGCCGGAGCAAGCGGGATTTTCATCCCCGGATTGGCCGATCTAAAGTTGATCGCGGAATTCTGTGATGCGACTGCGCTGCCGGTGAATGTGATGATGTCACCCAATCAGGCGGATTTCGCAGAGCTGGCCAATGTTGGTATCGCGCGGGCAAGCCATGGCCCCTATCCGTATTTTGATGCGATTGAGGAATTGAAAACCCGGTATTGGGATTCGATCTAGCGCGTTTCTGGTTCCATCTTGCGCGCATTCTGGCATTCTGTGTGCTGAATTTGATCGGTGATTTGGGGGCGTGAGATGGCGCAGCAACTGGGGAAAATCGGTTTTGTCGGGCTGGGCCTGATGGGGCAACCGATGGCGCGCAATTTGCTAGAGGCGGGGGGCGATGTCTGCGTGTTCAATCGCTCAGCCGCTAAGGCTGCACCGTTGCTCGCTCTGGGGGCCACTGGTGCCAGCGATATTGCCGAGCTGGCGACATGTGTGCGCGGCGGTGTGATCATCCTGTGTGTCAGCGATACGCCCGCGATGCGCGCCTGTATTGAGGCGCTGTGTACGGGCGATTTATCTGGCACGTTGGTCATCGACATGGGCACATCAGAGGTGGCGGTCACGCGCGAGGTGGCCGCGCGAATCACCGGCCTTGGCGGGGCATTTATTGATGCGCCCGTGTCAGGTGGCGCGGTCGGCGCGCAGGCTGGAACCCTAAGCATTATGGCGGGCGGTGACATGGCGGATATCGCTCGCGCGCGGGGTATATTTGAGGTGCTTGGCGCGGCGCATACCCATATCGGCCCTGTCGGCGCTGGGCAGGTCGCCAAGGCCGCAAATCAGGCGATTGTTGGTGCCACATTATCCATCGTTGCCGAGGCGATGTTGCTGGCAAAAACTGCGGGTGCAGATGTCACCAAAATGCGTGAGGCACTGTTGGGTGGTTTTGCCCAAAGCCGGATTTTGGATCTGCATGGGCAGCGCATGATTGAGCGTGCGTTTGAGCCGGGAGGGCGGGCCAGCACACAGGCAAAAGATTTGCGTCAGGCAGTGGGACTTGCGCAATCGGTGGGGTTGTCTTTGCCTGCGTTAGAGCAGAATTGCGATCTGTGGGATAAAATGGAATCGGCGGGTTTGGGCGATCTGGACCAATCGGGTTACCTAGCATTTCTCGAAACATTACAGGGCAAATAGCATGCTGAATTTTGCCGCGAATCTGAGTTTTCTCTATCCTGAGCTGCCGTTTGCTGCGCGGTTTGAGGCGGCGGCGCGGGCGGGGTTTCGCGGGTGTGAGTTTTTGTTTCCCTATGACTATGCCCCTGATGAGGTTGCCCGATGGGTGCATGATGCGGGGCTGACGCTGGCGTTGTTTAATCTGTATCCCGGGGATTGGTCACGCGGGGATCGGGGGCTGGCGGCGATACCGGGGCAAGAGGATGCCTTTCGCCGGTCTGTAGATCAGGCGCTGGAATATGCCGGAGCGACAGGGTGCAAGCGGCTGCACATTTTGGCCGGATGCCCGTCTGAGGATCAGATTGAACTGTCGCGTGATGTCTATCTGGCAAACCTGGAATATGCTGCGAGAGTTGGGCATAACGAGAGTCTAACCTGCCTGATAGAGCCTATAAATCCGATTGATATGCCCGGTTATTTCTTGAACGATTTTGACACGGCTTTGGGGATTATCAAAGAGATTGGTGCGCCGAACCTAAGGCTGCAATTTGATTGCTATCACGCTGCAATGTTGGGGCGGGATGTGATTAAGGAGATGTCGCGCGCCTATGATCAGATCGGACATATTCAGATCGCAGGGTGCCCCGGGCGCCATGAACCTGATGTGGGGATACAGGATTATGGGGCAATTTTTCAGTGGTTAACGGCGGCGGGGTATTCCGAGTGGGTCGGGTGTGAGTACCACCCTATTGGCGATACTGATGCTGGGCTGAAATGGCGGGCTTGACTATTTAACCGAATCGTTAAATAAAGAAGCATGACGCATTTAATCAACACATTCTCCGCCCTTGCGGATGAAACACGCCTAGGCATGGTCGAGCGCCTGATGCAGCAGGGCGAATTGCCTGCGGGTGAATTGGTCGCCGATGCCAGCATCAGCGGGCCAGCCGTCTCGCGGCACCTAAAAGTATTGCGCGCCGCCGGTGTTGTCACGCAACGCGCCGTTGGCACCAAACGGTATTATTCGGTCAAACCCGAAGCCCTAAAGGCCATCTCGGACTGGACAATTGACCACCGTGTCTTTTGGTCGGCTGGGCTGGACCGGTTGGAGGAAATGTTGGCCCTTGAAGAGGATACAGACACATGAGTGAAGTTCAGTTGGAACGCGAATTTGGCGTCAGCCCGGAACGGTTGTTTGAGGTGATCACGCGTCGGGCGGATTTGTTGAAATGGTGGGGTCATCCTGACACCGATTTGACGGATGAAAACATTGACCTCTCCCGCCCCGGCCCGTGGCATTCGGTGATGATGGGGCGCAGCACCGGCCAGACATTCAAGATGTCCGGTCAGGTAACGCATGTGGATGCGCCAAAGTCGGTTGGTTTTACCTGGGGTTGGCATGACAATGAGGATCAGCGCGGCCCTGAGAGCCACGTAACATTCACCGTAGTGGAAACCGCAAAGGGTGCAAAACTGATCGTGGATCACCGTGATCTACCGAGTGATGACATCGCTGCCCGCCATGAGCAGGGCTGGGGGGCAACTTTGGGTCAATTGGTGGCATATCTGACCTAAAAACGGCTAGGCAACCACGGCTCTCTATAGGCCACATCGAAACGCATTAACGACCCGCGAAACATGATTTCGCGGCACAATAGGCCTGTGTCTGGCGATCAGATTACAGGCGCACACCCCCAAGAGAAGGAAGCACAAACATGGCTAATTTCGTATTTATTTATCACGGCGGCGGCATGCCTGAGACCCCCGAAGAAGGCGCGAAAGTAATGGCTGCATGGGGCGCATGGATGGGCGGCCTAGGTGCTGCGATTGTCGATGGCGGCGCACCGGTTGGCATGTCCAAGACGGTTCATGCCGACAGGGTAGAAGACGACGGCGGCGCAAATCCAACGTCGGGCTATACCGTCGTCTCCGCAGCAGACATGGATGCGGCGATTGAAATGGCCAAGGGCTGCCCCATTCTTGACGGTGGCAAAGGCAGTGTTGAGGTCGCCGAAGCGATGAAGATGTAACCCAAAAGCGAGTGACACTCGGGTGGGCGCGGAAATATTTACGCCCACCGATACAGCTGTAATCAGCGAGGGAGAGACGCGATGACTGTGGAATTGATGTATCTGACATGGGTCACGTTACTAACCGGACTGCTGTGGATACCTGTCGTGATTGGCTATGTCAGCGCGCGGGGCGTGTTGACGCCTGCGGATTATGTCAGCCCGCCAGAAAGTGCCCTGCCCCCATGGGTGAACCGGGCGTTTCGGGCGCATTACAACGCGATTGAGGGGTTCGTTGCCTTTGCCGTCATCATCATCATCGCGCATCTTGCGGGCATCTCTACGCAGATCACACAAGCGGCGGCGATGGTGTATTTTTGGGCACGCCTAGCGCATGCTGTGGTGCATATCAGCGGGTTTAAACATTTCTATGCGCGCACAATGATATTCAACGTCGCGTTCTTTGCATGGCTGGCGATTATCATTGAGGTGCTGCGCCACGGGTGATTTTGCCCTGTCGATTGCACTGCGGAGCGCATTGCCTGTGGATGATTTACCCCGTGTCATCCCAATGCGCGGCACCAGTTAGGCGGTTGTTTCCAACGGGATTATCCCAAAATTGGCCCGCGACGCGGTCTGCGGGGGTGAGGATCGGGCACCGCCCCCCTTGTTTTGCGGGATTTACGCAACAAAACCGCGTTGGATCGGGCGCTTTTCAGCTTCTTGTGGGAATTTGTGCCAACAGGTCTTTCGCCTGTGGATCAAATCAGGCTAAGATATTCGCATCGAGAGGGAATTTCCTGTCAGCTATAATTGCCGAGAACGGCGCGGCGGGAATTCGAAATTGAGGCAAATACACAGCTTGGAGGCTGTAAATATGGGATTACGTGTAGCTTACGCATGGGTGGCAATTGCATTGTCATTGATGGCGTTCGGCGCAAATGCGCAGCAAAGCAGCACCAACCAGGTCGCAGCAAAAACCGACTGGAGTGTGTTTGAGGACAAAAGTCCGCGTGAATGCTGGGCCGTCACGACGTTCAAAGAGAGCGTAAACACCCGCGATGGTCGGGTTGTGGCTGTGCGGCGTGGTGACATTTTGTTCATGGTATTTTACCGCCCAGAAGCGGGCGTAAAGGGACAAGTCGGATTTACCGGCGGCTATCCTTTTGCACCGGATTCAACGGTGACACTTGAGGTTGGAGACAGCACGTTTGAGCTGTTTACCGAGGGTGAGTGGGCTTGGCCTGCCTCTGCTGCGGATGATGCGAAAATCATCACCGCAATGAAGCGAGGCGCAAAAGCCGTGGCATCAGCACGCAGTGGACGCGGAACAAAAACCGCCGATACATTTTCTCTGCTCGGGTTCACCGCAGCGGTTGAAGACGCCGAGGCGCGCTGTAGCAAATAAGCGTTTGAGTTTGAGGGGTGGCGGAGTCCGCTGCCCGCAAACCGTAATTTAGCCGCTTTCTTGGTTAATAAACGCACGCATCCCGGAGGTATCCCGAATGCCCGACCCATATATATCAGAAGTAAAATATCGCGGCGCTGCCGGTGATGATTTTATTGAGGTGGCCGTTGATTCCGGTATCTCTACGTCTGGCATCAGCGTTGTGGTCTATCACCCCAACGGCGGGATACGCAGCACAAGCGCGCTGGGATCATTGGACGGGACGCAGTTTGGCCACGACATCTATGTGGTAAACACGGGCGTGCACAAAAACGGTGCTATTGCATTGGTGCAGGACGGGGTTGTTCTTAGTTTTATCTCGTTTGATAGCGCGGTTTCGCCCACAGTTGGCCCAGCGGCGGGGATGACCTCTGTGCAGGTTGGATCAACCGGCAACAACCAAAATCAATCTATCACCTCAACCGATGGCACATCCTATAGTGCGGGCAGCATCACCGAAAACACCATTCCCTGTTTTTTGCAGGGCACGATGATTTGCACCCGCGAGGGCGAAGTGCCGGTTGAGGCCCTGAAACCCGGTGCGCAGATTGTGGTGCGTGACGGCGGGTTTGACACATTACGCTGGATTGGCCGCACGCAGGTGCAGGCGACTGGTACTGATCTGAAACAAAACGCGCCAATCCGCATTCCCAAAGATACATTTGGCCGTGGTGCCCCGGTGCGGGATTTATACGTTTCGCCAAATCACCGCATCTGGATGAATGATCCAAGTTTTGAATTTTACTTTGCCGAGCGTGAAGTGCTGATTCCGGCCAAACATCTGGTAGGATGGAAGGGTATTTCGCAGGTCAGCTATGTGCCACGGCCTGAGTATTTTCATCTGTTGTTTGATCAGCACCAGATTGTGGTCAGCGACGGGCTGCAAACCGAAAGCTTTCACCCCGGCGCATTGTCGACGGGTCAGTTTCAACATGAAACCCGCGATGAATTGCTGCGGTTGTTCCCCGAATTGATCGACCTTGCAGAAACCAGCGAAACCGCGCGGCATTGTTTACGCGGGTACGAGGTGCCAGTGGCCTTGATGGCGTTGGCAGCCTAGGAGCGCGTCTGATCGTGGACGGTTTGCGGGATTAACTCGTTTTTCAGCGTTCATTTGCATTTCCTTGCAAATGCTGTATCCCTCGCGTCTGATTTCCCGGAGATAACACCATGACCGCCAGCGCCCCCATCACGCAGGACGTGCACACCATCCCTCGCAAGCTGCCCACAGGGCCAACCAATCTGGTTGGGCTAACGCGCGACGCGATGCGCGAGGCGCTGATTGCGCTGGGCACTCCTGAAAAGCAGGCCAAAATGCGGGTCGGGCAAATCTGGCAATGGATTTACCAATGGGGCGTGCGCGATTTCGCGGAAATGACCAACCTGTCCAAAGCGTTTCGGGCGGAGCTGGCCGAGGCTTTTGTTATCGAGATACCAGAGGTTGTGAGCAAACAAGTATCCACCGATGGCACGCGCAAATATCTGGTGCGCATCAATGGCGGCCATGAGGTTGAGGTGGTTTACATCCCCGAAGAAGATCGCGGCACGCTGTGTGTGTCTTCGCAAGTGGGCTGCACGCTGACCTGTTCGTTCTGTCATACGGGCACGCAAAAACTGGTGCGCAACCTGACGGCAGGCGAAATCATCGGTCAGGTGATGCTGGCGCGGGATGACCTGAATGAATGGCCCGAGCCGGGCGAGCGCAATCTGGGCGAGGCGCGGTTGCTGTCCAACATCGTGCTGATGGGCATGGGCGAGCCGCTGTATAATTTTGAAAACGTACGTGATGCGATGAAGATCGCGATGGACCCTGAGGGGATATCGCTGAGCCGTCGCCGGATCACGCTGTCGACCTCTGGTGTGGTGCCGGAAATCGCGCGCACCGCCGAAGAGATCGGCTGTATGCTGGCGATTTCGTTTCATGCGACGACGGATGAGGTGCGCGATACCTTGGTGCCGATCAATAAACGCTGGAATTTGGATCTGCTGCTGGAGGCGCTTCGTTCATATCCTAAGGTATCCAATTCCGAGCGGATCACATTTGAATATGTCATGCTGAAAGGTGTGAATGACAGCGATGCGGATGCCTATCGTTTGATTGAATTGATCCGGGGTATTCCCGCCAAGATCAATCTGATCCCGTTCAATGAGTGGCCCGGATCGCCCTATGAAAGATCGTCAAACAATCGCATCCATGCCTTTGCCGAGATCATCTATAAGGCGGGTTATTCTTCGCCGATCCGCAAACCGCGTGGTGAGGATATCATGGCAGCCTGCGGGCAGTTGAAATCCGCGACAGAGCGCGCGCGCAAATCCCGTAAACAGATCGAATCAGAGGCAGGTCTGGGATAGCAGCGCACGCTGCGTTTACCGAATGATCACAATTTTTCCTCTATCCTAACATTGTTTTGGTGAATGTCGCTGTAACACTAGGCACAGTGGTATTTGGTATTCTTGAGGAGTGTGGGAATGTTTGTCTCAACAACAGATGTGTTTGTCAAAACGCAGATTCGCAGCCTAATTGCGCGTGACCTGACACGGGCACGAAACGACAGCGATTTGCGTCAACGGCTTGCGACCAATGGCTACGGATTTCGGGACACAAAACAGGGCAGGATTTTGATAACCCTGCCCCATGGCGTGGAAATACTGCGGCTTTCCTAGCGTTTAGAGGTTTGCTGCCGTGATAGGTTTTACCGCCCGGGAATTGATTTCCGTGGACCAGTTTCACCCCAATTTTCAATAGTGTCGATCGCCTCTTGTGCGGTTTCAACAAAGCGGAAGAGATCAAGGTCTTCGGCTGAGATTGTGCCCGCATCGCTAAGCGCCTCCCAGTTGATAATCTTTTCCCAAAACGCCCGACCAAACAGCAGGAACGGCACACGCTCCATGCGGCCTGTTTGGATGAGGGTCAGGGCCTCGAACATCTCGTCCATGGTGCCAAAGCCGCCGGGAAAGACGCAGATCGCGCGAGCGCGCATCAGGAAATGCATCTTACGGATCGCAAAGTAGTGAAAATTGAAACACAGCTCTGGCGTGACGTATTCATTAGGCGCCTGCTCGTGGGGCAACACGATGTTCAGCCCGATTGAGGCACCACCCGCATCAACCGCGCCGCGATTTCCGGCCTCCATCACACCGGGACCACCGCCCGTGATGATCACATTTTCGCGGCCATAGCTTTCCATGCTTTTCAGCGTCATCAGGCGGGAAAATTCGCGGGCCTCGTCATAGTGTCTGGATAGGTCGGCCAATGTTTCGGTGCGCGCGGTGTGCTTTTGCGACGGTTCAGGAATGCGCGCACCGCCAAACAGCACGATCGTGCTTTCGATGCCGCGTTCATCAAGAACCATCTGTGGTTTCAGCAATTCCAACTGCAAGCGCACGGGGCGCAATTCATCTCGACACAGAAAATCAGCATCTGCAAAGGCCAGACGATAGGCCGGAGCGCGGGTTTGCGGCGTGTCGGGCACGTGCTCGGCGGTGCTGCGATCTGCATGTGCGTCGGGGAACGGGGAAAGGCGGTCTTCTTTCATAACTCATACGTCCTTGCTTGCGCGTTTTTCTAATAGCTATCGCCCTTGGACACACAACACCAGCGGCAGGTTTTGGCGCGGGGTTGAATTTGATTGGCACCAAAGGGATGGCACCGCAATTGGACAATAAACGGGGGCATTAATCCTTGTTGATGCAAGTTTGCGCCGGACCTGTCTGGTTAAAGGTCGTAAAGCTAGGTGACGCGGAGGCAGGCATTCGCTATGAAAGCTCAAATCTGTTGATATCGGAGCCTGAAAAATGTCCAATGCCCAACTGGAAACCGCAATCGAAGCCGCATGGGAGGCCCGCGATAGCATCACACCAGCCACCACTGGTGAAGCACGCGACGCCATCGAAAACACGCTGAATGCGCTGGATAGCGGCAAGCTGCGGGTTGCCGAAAAACAAGACGACGGTTCTTGGCACGTGAACCAGTGGGCCAAAAAAGCCGTTTTGCTAGGGTTCCGCATCAAAGACATGGAAATCCATTCCGGTGGCGCGCAAGGCGGCGGTTGGTGGGACAAGGTCGATAGCAAATTCGCAGGCTGGGATGAAAGCAACTGGCGCGAAGCCGGGTTCCGCGCAGTACCAAACTGCGTTGTCCGCAAATCCGCCTATATCGCGCCGGGCGTGGTTTTGATGCCATCCTTTGTCAATCTGGGCGCACACGTCGGCGAAGGCACCATGGTTGATACATGGGCGACCGTTGGTTCCTGCGCACAAATCGGTAAAAACGTGCACCTGTCAGGCGGCGTTGGCATCGGCGGCGTTCTAGAGCCAATGCAAGCTGGCCCCACAATCATCGAGGACCACTGCTTTATCGGAGCGCGGTCTGAGGTGGTTGAAGGCTGTATCGTGCGTGAAGGCGCGGTTCTGGGCATGGGCGTTTACATCGGCCAGTCGACAAAAATCGTGGATCGTGAAACCGGCGAAGTAATGTACGGCGAAGTACCGCCATATTCGGTGGTTGTGTCTGGTTCATTGCCAACGAAAAACAACATGTCGCTGTATTGCGCTGTGATTGTGAAGCGTGTGGATGAACGGACACGTTCAAAGACCGCGATCAACGAGTTGCTGCGCGACTAATTTCCACCATCAGAATACCGAAAGCGCCCGCTAATATGCGGGCGTTTTTGCATTCTATACATAGGCATTTTGTTTAGCCGACAAGCAGTGCCTTGCATTCAAAACTGCGCAGTGCGACGCGCGCGGTCGGGCCATAACCAAAGCCGGTCATCGCATCCTGACAGGGCATAAGCCGCAGGATTTCTTCGCGGGTTTCTGCATCAAAACCATCAAATGTTTCGCGGCCCGGATGATAGCTTTCGCTTTCTAGGCCATTGGCGCGAATGATCTCATGTTGGTCAAAAAGCACATGGTAGTAGATCACGGTCGCGCCATCTTCGCGGCGGCGCACGGTGCTATCGTTGATCAAATCCTTGGCCTTGATCAACACCTCAGACGCGCCAAACAACAGCTCTGCGCGCGTGGATTTTACGAGAACGCGGTGATTGGGTGACAGCGCCACCTTGGCGTGGTGGCCCAAGGCCCCGGCAGCAAATTCAATCGGTGCATCATTGCCCCATGCCACACGACGCGACGAGCCCATCCAGCGAATCGGTTGCGGACCGTGATCACGTGTCAGGACCATGCTGCCAACCTCTAGCTCCTCAATAAGGGTTTGGCCGTCGGGCGTATCAATCAACGCGCCCTGAACAAAACAGGGCACTGTGGTGAGGTTGATGAACCCGATATCGGTATTCCCATCCTCGTCAGAGACCTGATAAGACAGCACATTTGTTTCATCATCCCCATCAGAGACCACGGTTATCGTGCCATCACCATTCAGGGTAATTTGCTCACCCGTTGCGAGGGTGATCACATCCCCGGCGGACACCGGATTGCCATTGATTGCGGTGATGGTCAGGGTACCACCGCCGGTGGACACATCATTTGCAAGGATATCGAAGGTTTCAGGCGCGGTGCCCGATACCTCAAGTGTATCATCGCCCGCCACCAATGCGGTTTGTATCGAATCGCCCGCGATCATCAGATTACTGTCGTAAGCGCTGTCTCCGCCATCGGCGATGCCAATTTTGATGGTATTGATTTCGCCCGGCGTTACCGGTGCCTTGAGTGTCAGAGTGACGGTCAGCCCGTCCATCTCTGTGTTGTAATCCTCATCATCGGAAGGGTTATCAAGGTAGAGGTTTTCGTTGCTTTCATCATTGATGTTATTGATCGTGATATCGCCATCACCAATCGTAAGCGTGGCCTGCTCGCCGTTCACAAATATGCCGACAACATCATTGAACCCTGAATTGACGTATTCCAAATACTCCTCCGATGAGAAGGTGATCTGCATCGTCAGTTCGCTGCCTTGGGGAATAAATTTCGCCTCGAATATGGCGGCGTCATAGGTGGAAACGCCTGAAATATCAGACAAATCCGAATCGCCGGCACCGCCATGATTGGTTGTGGTGGAGGCGGATGAATTCACATCCCCCGAACTGTTGGTGACATCAACCGCATTCCCCGTCGAAAGGATAACACCCGTATCAGAAGGGGTGACGCCGGGTGCCACACTATCCCCGTTGGTGTAAATACCGGAGGCAGAGCCGGCGCCAGAATAGCTGGCAGATTCGATTTGAATACCAGAGCCGAACATGTTTTCCGCCATATCCATGGCAGTGGCTGAGGTATCAATTGGTAGTTCAGAAGCAACAGGCATGACCGATCCCATAATTAACTCATACAGAGTCGTATCTGGGAACCTTTCAGATTTCCTTTGGACCCCGCGCAAATGTCGATCAAAGCGTCAGGTATTTAGCACAAATTTGAATGACCCCGCCCGAGAGGTTTGGCGCGCCGCAATTTCGCATGCACAGATGGTTGACCAAAACCCCTCTGACGCGATAAGGGCACGCCATGGAAGAGAAGAAAAAGATATCACGCCAGCAGGTCTATACTTTGCTTGTTCAAATTGGACGCAAAGAGGGTGACGGGCTGCCCCCCGATGCCACCGGTGGTGCGCTGATGATTTACGCCAGCGGCGTGGATGAGGGCGAAGCTGTGCGCGAAACCGTGGCCATTCTAAAGCAGGCCGATTTGGCCCCGCTGGATGTCACTGGGTATGGCACGCTGTCAGAGCGCGAAGAACAGGGTCACGAGATTGATCATGAAGAACGCGAATTGATGACACGCGCGCTTAAGGAAAACTCTGTTGTTGTGGCGCAGATGACGCCGTTCTTTCAGGGTGAAGAAAGTGCCGAAAGCACGATGATCCACTAAGGTATCTGCGGTGCCTTCAGGCGGCGCGTTCCTCGGCCAAAGTGATGGCATCAAAGGGGCGCAGAACCGGATAGGCCGTCACCGAATGATCCGGCAAAAGCGCGCGTTCAAACCCGGACAGCAAGCTTTCTGCAAGCAAGTTTGGCTTGCGCCTAATGCGCCCGATATCCAAACTTTCGACGGCAGTGCCCGCGGCAATCACTGCCTCGTGGTCGGGCAGCAGAATCTGAGAATAGGTGACGACGGCGTGGCCCTTTTCGTACACGGCAGCGGTGCCATTTACGACGTGGCGCGCCGGAACCAAGACCCGCTCTGTTCCAAACATATACTCTACGCGCGATCCGCCCATGACCAGCCGCTGCAAGGGGCCAACGATGACATCGCGTTGCAGCTCAAAGTAGGGGTGGCGCAGGCGCACTGGCTCAAACGTGCCGCGTGCGGGAACGGTGCGGTGGACCATTTGCAAAATCGGTAGAATATTGCCGTCATCCGAGGTGACAACATCGCCACGTTTCAGTTTGCCAACGGGCCTGTACCCGCTGGGCGTAAGAATTGGGGTGGTCGCGGTCAATGAGGGTGTGGGGCCAATCGGCTCGACCCGGTCAGACACAGCAAAGAACACCACATCATCATCCATCCTGCGCAACCCGGGGGTGCTGGTCATTTCCTTGATATCCGCAAGATACAAGGGTTTTGGCGACTTCAAGATCAAACTGACGAGGCGGGTCGTGCCGGGGAATTCCACAGAAAGGCGGCCCCATTTGCGCGGTGCATCCCAGCTGTAAGTGATCCGAACAACATCGGTTCTGGTCTGCACCGGATGATCGAGGGCTGCGTGAAACACCTGATTGCCTTGGGTGATGACAAGCACAATGCCCCCGCCCGGAACCGCCTGAAGGGTGATGCCGCTTTTCCATGGGTGCGCACGGTGATAGCCCAGCAAATCCTGCAACCTACCCTGCGCTGACAGGTAGGTTTCCAGCATGATACTGCCACGCGGAAGAAACCGGTTCACATCATCGGTTGACGCGTCGGGCGCGCCTTTGCCAGCGTGAAGCCCTTGGGCACAAAACAGGTTTTGCGCGTGATCTGCTATGGCGATCCAAGTCATTCAGGCAACCTGTGCCTCCTGCGCCAAAAGCTCTGCTTCGAACCGTTTCAATGTGCGCCGCGCGGCCGGGCTGTAACCCTCGCCAGACTCGGGGTCGATTTCGGGGAAGAGGGCGTAAATCTCGGCTGCGACCTCTGCTTCCAGACAGTTTTTGGTTTGCGGGCCGGGCAGGAAACTTTCGGTGGCGAGGCCTTCGGAAAACACGATTTGGTGGCGGTCAAACAGGAGATGCAGATAGTTGACATCCCCGCCACTGACGCGCCGAATTGTGCGATCGTTGACCAAATCCTTGGCCGCGACAAGAACCTCGCTTTCGCCAAAGAGCAGCTCTGCGACGCAATCACGGATCAACACCCGGTGCAGCGGAGAAACCAGCAATTCATCATGATGGCCAAGCGTGTTGGGCGCGATACGGATGGGGGCAAAATCACCTGTTGCAGGCACAGTTCTGGTGCCGACCCAACGCAGGGGTTGCGGGCCATCGTCATAGGTTTCCACCAGATCGCCGACTTGCAGATCCTCAACCGGGAATTCTCCGTTTGGGGTGCGGATCAGCGTTCCGGCAACAAAGCAGGGCACCGAACTAACCGTGACAATCCCGGTATCGGCATTGGTGCCGTCATCAATCCCGTAGGTGAAAGTGAAATCTTCGTTGGTGCCGTCCCCAACAAGGGTGATCGAGCCATCGGCATTGAGGGTGGCAGTCTGACCGGTGGTCAAGGTAACCGTGGTGCCCACAACAACGGCAACATTGTTGATATGCGTCACCGTCAACGACCCAGCCGAGGTATCATTACCAAGAACATCAATGGTCTTGGTTTGGTTCGCGGTCAGATGGGTCGAATCGTCATGGGCAATCACGGCGGTCTGCACCGAGCCGCCCGCAATAATCAGAGTCGAATCATAGCTGGAATCCGACACATCCGCGATGCCAATGCGGATAGAGTTCAACACGCCGTCATACACCGGAATGGTCAACGTCATTGTCACGGTGAACCCGTCCATCTCGGTGTTGAACTGGCTGGAGGTATTGTCGTTATAGAGGTTCTGATTATTGGTCGAGTTGATGTTACCGGGATCGGAATCGCCGTTGCCAACTGCCAAGGGAACCTCGACCCCATTGATCCAAACGCCGACCGCATCCTGATAAACGGAATTTGTATACTCTGGGTACTCATCAGAGGCGAAAACGAATTGCATCGTCATCGTGTCCCCGGTGGGAATGAAATCAACATCCAGAATGGCGGCGTCGTAGGTATTTGTTCCGGCAAGGGCGTTGAAATCGGAATCGTTATCCACACCATTGGTATTGCGGGAGGTGCTGCTGCTTTGGTTGGCGTTGCCGTTTCGGTTGGTAAAGCTGCTAAGACGGCCCGTGGACAACATGACACCGGTATCACCCGGCGTCACTTCTCCCGACACGGCATCCCCGTCAGAATAGGTTCCTGACGAGCGATTGTCGCCAGTATAGCTGGCGTTGATGACTGTTACGCCGTCACCAAAGATTTCGTTCGCCATGTCAGTGGCGGACGCACCTGTATCAATGGGTAATTCTGATGCCGCTACCATTTCTGCCTCAAATTCCCGATTTGCGGCAGAAACGCATACAGTAGCCGGGGTTTCCCGACTCAACTCCGTGATTTTTCACGTAAGTCTGGCCTTGTTTTTCAGGCCTTCACTGCTGTTTGCCCTGCCTCGGGTCATATTATTACCCTACGACTAACACAGTTTTGCCCCAGTTGTTACCTTTTTGCCGAACCCGGCGGCCAAATTATCGTGTGCGTTGCGCTTTCTAAGTCACATTTGCGCCTCCGGCCAAAGAGCAGTAGGGATTATCCCGAGCAAAACCGACGAAATGCCGAGGATTTCATGCCTAAAATTGACGCCGCCGATCTGACTGCCAAGCTGATTCAGTGCCCTTCTGTGACACCTGACGAGGGGGGTGCGCTGATATTATTGCAGTCCATGCTGACCGATGCAGGGTTTGACTGCACGCGCGTGGATCGTGGTGAGGTAAGCAATTTGTTCGCCCGTTGGGGAGCCAAAGGGCATGCGCGCAGTTTCGGATTTAACGGCCATACGGATGTTGTGCCCATCGGGGACGAAGCCGCCTGGACCATGCCGCCGTTTGGTGCCGAAATCAAAGAGGGCATCATGTATGGCCGCGGGGCAACTGACATGAAATCAGGCGTCGCCGCCTTTGTTGCGGCGGCGATTGATATGGTCACCGACACGCCGCCGGATGGGGCCATTATCATCGCGATCACTGGCGACGAAGAGGGGGATGCGGTCGATGGCACCGTGGCCTTGTTGGAGCATATGGACAAAACGGGCGAGCAAATGACGGCCTGTTTGGTTGGCGAACCCACCTGCCCCAATGAGATGGGCGAAATGATGAAAATCGGCCGTCGCGGATCATTGACAGCGTGGCTAACATTTCGCGGTGTTCAGGGGCATTCGGCCTATCCACATCGCGCGAAAAACCCGCTGCCTGCTATGGCGCGGCTGATGGATCAAATGGCGTCGCATACATTGGATGAAGGCACAGATCATTTTGATGCGTCAACGCTGGCAGTGGTTACAATGGACACGGGCAATCCTGCGACAAATGTTATTCCGGCGGCATGTACATCGACGGTGAACATCCGGTTCAATGACACGCATACTGGTGAGGGTCTGATCGATTGGATGCAGGGCATGGCGGATATGGTCGCCGCCGATACGGGCATTGAGATCGACATGAAAGTTAAGGTTTCTGGCGAAAGCTTTGTCACGCCACCGGGAGCATTGTCGGCATTGATTGCCGCCTCTGTCACGGCTGAGCTGGGGGTGACGCCTGCACTGTCGACAACGGGCGGCACGTCGGATGCCCGGTTTGTCAAAGATCATTGCCCGGTTGTTGAGTTTGGTCTGGTTGGTAAGACGATGCATCAGGTCGATGAATGCGTGCCTGTCGCGCAAATTCATCAACTAAAATCGATCTACACCCGCATCCTACAAGACTATTTTGCATGACATTGGTTGGCCCTGACGTGTGGGGGCGAACAACATGAATCGCTATCTTGTTGTCATGGTCAAAGAACCGCGGCCCGGACGTGTGAAAACGCGGTTGGGACGGGATATTGGCATGACGACAAGCGCGTGGTGGTTCCGTCATCAGGTGGCAGGGTTGCTGCGCCGCATTCGTGACCCGCGTTGGCAGGTCGTGCTAGCGGTTGCGCCGGACCTTGAAGGGCTGCAAAGCCGGATTTGGCCTGCGCAATTTGCGCGTGTTGCACAGGGGCGCGGTGATCTGGGCGACCGGATGGGGCGGTTATTTCGCACCCTGCCTGTCGGGCCAGTATGCATTATTGGGGGCGACATTCCGGGGGTGTCGCGCGATCATATTGCCCGCGCCTTTCGTGCCTTGGGCCCCAATGAGGCGGTGTTTGGTCCGGCCCCGGATGGGGGTTATTGGTTGGTAGGAATGAAGCGCACCGGCCCCGTGCCGCCGGGTCTGTTTGCTGATGTGCGCTGGTCTAGTGAGCACGCGCTTGGCGACAGTATCGCAAGCATGAAGGGAAGCCGGATCGCGCTGGTAGACACCTTACAGGATATCGACACGGTGGGTGACCTTGTGGCGCTGAAACATAACGATTCGTAGTTTACGATTC
>CAXIAD010000006.1:0-87724 GCA_964021645.1 uncultured Cognatishimia sp.
GCCACGCGATCCTGCACACGCTGTATGGGCAATCGCTGAAAAATAACGCGGAATTCTACATCGAATATTTCGCCATCGACCTCATCATGTCCGAGGATGGCCAATGTCAGGGCGTCGTCTGCTGGAAACTTGACGACGGCACCATGCATATCTTCAACGCCAAGATGGTGGTGCTGGCGACAGGCGGCTATGGCCGCGCCTATTTCTCTGCCACCTCTGCGCATACTTGCACAGGCGACGGCGGCGGCATGGTTGCCCGTGCTGGCCTTGCGTTGCAAGACATGGAATTCGTGCAATTCCACCCCACCGGCATCTACGGCTCGGGCTGTCTGATCACCGAGGGTGCGCGCGGCGAAGGCGGATACCTTACCAACTCCGAGGGTGAGCGTTTCATGGAACGCTACGCCCCCCAATACAAAGACCTCGCACCCCGCGATTACGTCAGCCGCTCCATGACCATGGAAATCCGCGAAGGTCGCGGTGTGGGGGCCGAAAACGATCACATCTATCTGAATCTTAATCACCTCCCGCCAGAGGCGCTGGCAGAACGTCTGCCCGGCATCTCTGAATCCGCAAAAATCTTTGCGGGCGTGGATGTGACCAAACAACCGATCCCTGTTATCCCCACCGTTCACTATAATATGGGCGGCATTCCGACCAATTATTGGGGTGAGGTTCTGAACCCGTCCAAGGATGACCCAACCGCGACCGTGCCCGGCCTGATGGCTGTGGGCGAGGCGGGCTGTGCCTCTGTTCACGGGGCCAACCGTCTTGGCTCAAACTCACTGATTGACCTTGTGGTCTTTGGCCGTGCCGCCGCCATTCGCGCTGGTAAAATCGTCGATGCGGATGCGCCGAATCCGATCTTGAACGCGGCCTCTGTTGATAAGGCGTTTGATCGCTTTGACGCTCTGCGCAATGCCTCGGGACAAGTGACCACCGCTGATCTGCGCCTTGAAATGCAGAAAACCATGCAGGCCGATGCCGCCGTCTTCCGTACCTCCAAAACCCTTTCCGAAGGGGTGGAGAAAATGACCGCAATCGCCGCGAAAATGGATGACCTCAAGGTCACCGATCGCAGCCTTGTGTGGAACTCCGACTTGATGGAAACGCTAGAGCTGACCAACCTGATGCCCAACGCATTGGCGACCATCCACGGGGCCGATGCGCGCACAGAATCACGCGGTGCCCACGCCCATGAGGATTTCTCTACCCGTGATGATGAAAACTGGCGCGTGCACACTGTGTCGCGGGTTGATGGCAACAAGGTTGACCTGACCTATCGCCCCGTCATCACCGATCGCCTCACCACCGAAGCAGAAGGCGGCATTGAGCTTAAACGGATCGCGCCCAAAGCGCGGACATTCTAAGGGCTTAGAATGTCGGACACAGGGAATCATACCGGAAACCAATCTGGCGAAAAGGCAGGCACAAGGCGGCTGATCATCCATTGTGGTGTTCAGAAAACCGCCTCGACCTCCTTTCACCACGTGGTTGAGAAAAACCTTGATACCCTGTCCCCCCATCTGGAAATCCTGACCCCGCGCAAGGCATCGCTCACGCGCGCTTTGGGCCGGGCTGCGGGCCTGTTCTCATTGAACCCAGCCCAGCATGAGGCCGAGTTTGTGCGCCTCATCAGTGAGATGCGCGACTACCTTTTGCAGGATACGCGCCCCTGTCTGATCTCTCATGAAAACCTGCCCGGTGCCATGTTGGGGCGTCAGGGCGTGGTCACGCTCTATCCCCAACTACCGCGAATTTTGGCGCTGTTGGATCAGCACCTTGCGCCGTTCACGCCGGAATATGTGTTTTACACCCGCGACATGATGGCGTGGAAAAGCAGCGTCTATAATCAGGCGGTGAAATCGGATCGCTACGCCGGCACGCGCGACGGATTCTTGCGCGAAACGGCTGCTTGCGGCGATTGGGATTCCTTGCGCAACACCGTCAGCGACCACGCCGGTGCCGCCCGCACGACATTTTTCCGTATGGAGGATGAGGCAGGCCTGCCGGCGCGTCAATTGCTGGAATTCGCAGGCATTGCGCCCGCCGTGCTGGAGGGGCTGAAACCGCTGGCGGCGCGCCGCAATCAAAGCTTGAACGCCGGATCACTGGAATTTATGCGCCAGATCAACGCCGCCCAACTGGATGTCGCCGCTCACCGCGAAATGGCGCGCATGGTGCAACACAATCAACCCTTGTTTAGCAATGAACAGGTGGTGCACAGTGACTGAAGCCATGGCAGAAGAAAACACAACCGACGCGCCCCTCAGCGCCGAGAAAACCCCGGAGGCCGAAAATCCTTGGGCCGCTCTCGGGTTTAGGCCCGGCATGATCCTGCGCAGCTTTGGCATGCGTCGCTCTGGCAATCACGCGATCATTAACTGGCTCACCCGTAACCCTCCTGCCGAGGGTGTGGTGTTTTTGAACAATTGTGGCGCGCGTCGCAGCCCCTTTACCAGCTGTTCCTCGATTGAGGTGAACGGCGAATACCGCAAGCTGAAACGCCGCGCGACGCTTCCCTCGATCACCGGCGATGTGGCCGATGGCGGCCTATTGGTCATTTCCTATGAGGACGTGATGCCGTCGGCGCGTGATTCTGAACGCGCCTTGAGTGCAGAGATGCCAAAAGGGGCCGAGATTTCGGATCTGATTTTCTTCCGCCACTTTATGAATTGGGCGGCCTCCATGCTGCGCAAATTACAGGCAAATAAGGATTACGGTTTCGCCACACGCATGCGCATCATGAGCGTCGCGGTCGAGAAATACCGCGATAGTCTGGAATTGGTCCTGAATGCCGCAGAGCGCGATATCGTGCCGGTTTGCTATGACACGTGGCTGAAATCCGACCCCTATCGCAGCGGTGTTCTCAAGGCTCTTGGCCTGCCGCAAAAAGACAATACCCTAGGCAAGGTGCAGCCCTATGGCGGCGGCTCCTCGTTTCAAAAACGCGCCAAAACATCCGAGGATCTAAATACGTTGGATCGCTGGACGCAGATGATTTCCCTGCCAGACTATCAAATGCTGTTGCTGCTTGCCTCGCAAGATCAGCCGCTGATGGAATTGATGCAAAAAACCATGCCGCAAGACGCGTCCATGGTGCAGGATTTCGTAGCCCAAGCCCGTTTCCCTTTTGATGTCAAAGTGGGGGGCAACACTTGATCCCCTCGCGTCACTTAACAATCCTATATTCACGTTCCCGCGCCACACTGCCCCGGCAGTGCCGCTAAAGGAGGAGCCATCATGGTCGAACTCGCACTCCCCAAGAATTCCCGCATCACAACAGGGAAAACCTGGCCCAAACCGGCAGGTGCCACAAATCTACGCAAGTTCCAGATTTACCGCTGGAATCCCGATGATGGCAAAAACCCATCCGTGGACACCTATTTCCTGGATATGGACAGCTGCGGCCCCATGGTTCTGGACGCGCTGATCAAGATCAAAAATGAGATTGATCCGACGCTGACGTTCCGCCGTTCGTGTCGCGAGGGTATCTGTGGCTCTTGTGCGATGAACATCGACGGCATCAACACGCTGGCCTGTATTTACGGCATGGATGAGATCAAGGGAGATGTGAAAATCTACCCGCTGCCGCATATGACGGTGGTCAAGGATCTGATCCCCGACCTGACCCATTTCTACGCCCAGCACGCCAGCATCATGCCGTGGTTGGAAACCAAAACCAACCGTCCGGCCAAAGAGTGGCGTCAGTCGATTGGCGACCGTAAGAAACTTGACGGGCTGTATGAATGCGTAATGTGCGCCTGCTGCTCAACATCCTGCCCCAGCTATTGGTGGAACGGTGATCGCTACCTCGGCCCCGCAGCGCTATTGCACGCCTACCGCTGGATCATCGATTCCCGCGATGAAGCGACAGGCGCACGCTTGGATGAGCTAGAAGACCCGTTCAAACTGTATCGCTGCCACACCATCATGAACTGCGCAAAAACCTGCCCCAAAGGGTTGAACCCTGCCAAGGCGATTGCTGAGATCAAAAAGATGATGGTCGAACGTACTGTATAATTGAACGGGTGTTTGGGGCTCTGCCCACTCACATTGCGGGCAATGTGAGCCCCGGGATATTTTTACTCAGAAGAAGCAGGGGCGCGTGGCTGCGCCCTTTCGTTGACAAAAGGGACATGGGCACAGATAGCTAATACATGTTTATTGTTATTGGCCTGCTTCTGGCGTTCCTGCTTATGGTGATATTCACCAATCGAAAAACCCGTGATTGCCGGTGGCGCGCCGACCGCAGTCGCAATGTTGACGGGCAGTGTTTTCATATTTGCATGTCCTGCGGGGCTACCTGCTTGACCTCCGACAGCAAGCCGCCCAAGCATTGCGAAAAAACACATCCAACAGGTGAGCTATGAGAGACCCCCATGATGGTGCCGCGCGCCGCGCGATTGCGCCAGTGATTTGCTATCCCAACGACACATTACCCGTGCCATCGCTTGATCTGTATCGTGCTGTGCGCGCGACGGCGGTCAAAACCGGCGAGGTATTGGTCCCTGCACGCGAGGCGGCCTGTTTCCGTGTTCCGGCAGGGCATTTTTTCCGCATTTCATCGGTTGAGGGGCCGCAAGTAGGTGATTTGAACCTATGGAATGCACAGGATTTGTCAGAACGGTTTTATTCCGGCAAAACCCGGGCGTTGCACGGCACGCATATCACCACGGGGGAGCGGATGTGGACCAGTTTCCCAACCTTGCGCCCCATGGCAACGATCATTGAGGATACGTTGAATTGGTACGGCATGGATGAATTCGGCGGCTCTGTTCATGATGTGATTGGCACGCGCTGTGACCCCTATACCGGAAATCTGCTGGCTGGATCGCAATACCATCATTGCTGTCATTCCAATCTGACCCGCGCCTTGGCTGCTGAGACCGGCATGTCCTTGGCTGAGGCAGAACCGTTTGTGCATGATGTGCTGAATGTCTTTATGTGCACCGGGTTCACCCGTGACACAGGGCAGTATTTCATGAAAGCCAGCCCCGTGCGCCCCGGTGATTATCTGGAATTCTTTGCCGAGATTGACTTGCTTGGCGCGCTTAGCGCATGCCCTGGTGGCAATTGTGGATCAGAGCACAGCTCTGATACCGCGCCCTGTTATCCGATGTTGGTTGAGGTGTTTGCACCTACTGAGGGCGCCTTGGAGGGCTGGCAGCCACCTGCGCCCAATGGCTATGATCGCAGTCACGGTTTGTGATTTTTCGGCGGCGTTAACCTGATTCTTTGGGGGCGCCGCCGTAATGTACATTTCAGACCTCGAAATTCACATTTCGTCCCTTTCGACAATTGTGAACCCTGCGCACTTTGGGGCAGGGGCGCTGGCGCAACACATGATCTTGTAGGGCTGTGTTGCGTGTTTGGCGGTTTGTACGTTCCAAATTTGGCGATTTTGGCAGGGTTAACGCAACGCGCGTTTAGGCGTATCTACATAAGCTTGAGACAAGGTTTTGTAGATACGCAGCACGCCGATCCAATATCGTGCGCGTTTCGGAAAAAACCAGTGAGTCAGGTTTTTCTCAAAACGCTTTAGGCAAAGGCCGCCTCTAGCGCGATTTCCACCATATCCCCGAAAGATTTTTCACGTTGATCACTGGGTAGCGATTCACCAGTCAAAAGATGATCTGAAACCGTCAAAACAGCCAGCGCACGCACATTGTGACGTGCGGCGAGATTGTACAATTCGGCGGCCTCCATCTCGACCCCAAGAATGCCGTGACGCACCATTTGTTCATTTAAATCAGGACGTTCGTCATAAAATACATCGCTGGAATAGATGCCACCCACATGGGTTGGCGTGCCTTTGCTCTCGGCAAAATGAAACGCCTTATGCAGCAGGTTGAAATCCGCGCTGGGGGCAAAATTTATTTCCTTGAAGATGCCGCGTGACGGGGTGGAGAGGCTGGTGGCGGTCATGGCCAAAATAACATCGCGCAGCTTCACCTTGTCCTGCATGCCGCCACAAGACCCTATTCGAATCAATGTCTTAGCTCCGAAATCGCGGATCAGTTCATTGGCGTAAATCGACAGGGATGCCATGCCCATGCCAGAGCCGTGAATGGTGACTTTATGCCCCTTCCATGTGCCGGTAAAACCCAGCATCCCTCTGACTTCATTGATACATTTTACATCGGATAAGAAAGTTTCTGCCGCCCATTTGGCACGGTACGGGTCGCCGGGTAAAAGAACAGTTTCCGCGATGTCGCCTGGTTTTGCACCGATATGGATGGTCATGATTTGCTCCCTGATTTTGTTCCAGCCTATGAGAACGGGAGGGTAGGTTCAAACGCAAATGCCCCACCTATAAAGGCGGGGCATTATTGTTCTATTTCAGGTGGTTAAGCGCGGTTTAGACTGCGGGATCGGCCAGCGTCACGATATCCATCATGATTGTGTTCAGTTCAAAGTCTTTGGGTGTATATACGCGCGAAACACCCATGGCACGCAAACGATCCGCATCATCGTCCGGGATGATTCCGCCAACGATAACAGGGGTTTGGCTTAGGCCAGCAGCCGCCATACGGGCCATCAAATCCTCCACCAAAGGCACATGGCTCCCAGATAGAATAGACAGGCCAACCACATGCGCTCCGGTTTCCAGAGCGTTGGCGACCAACTCCTCTGGTGTTAGGCGAATGCCGTCATAGGTGATGTCCATTCCGCAGTCGCGTGCGCGAAATGCGATTTGCTCTGCACCATTGGAATGCCCGTCAAGTCCCGGTTTTCCAACGAGAAATTTCAGACGACGACCAAGTTTGTCGCTGACACTGTCCACGGCATTGCGCAGATCATCCAGCCCTTCGGTTTTGTTAGAGGGGTTGGCGGATACACCTGTCGGGCCACGATATTCGCCATGAACGATGCGCATTTGGGCGGCCCACTCTCCTGTGGTCACACCGGCTTTGGCAGCCTTGATTGATGCAGGCATGACGTTTGCGCCTGTGCTTGCTGCTTCACGTAATTCACTCAGGGCGGCTTGAGCTGCATCCTCATCGCGTGCGGCGCGCCATGCTTCCAACTGGTTGATTTGTTGCTGCTCCATTGCGGGATCGACAACCATGATACCACCATCCCCGGTCATCAGAGGCGATGGTTCACCCTTTTGCCATTTGTTCACTCCAACGACCACAGTCTCACCGGCCTCGATCCGGTTCAGGCGCTCAGCGTTTGAATCCACAAGGCGTGCTTTCATATAGTCGATTGCGCCGATAGCGCCGCCCATGCTTTCTAGATTGGCAAGCTCATGGCGGGCCCCTTCTTTGAGGGCAGCGACCTTGCGATCCACGGCAGGGTTGCCATCAAAAAGATCATCATATTCAAGCAGATCCGTCTCATAGGCCATAATTTGCTGCATGCGCATGGACCATTGCTGATCCCATGGGCGCGGCAGGCCGAGGGCCTCGTTCCATGCGGGTAATTGCACAGCACGTGCGCGCGCGCGTTTAGACAGGGTCACCGCCAGCATTTCGATCAAAATGCGGTAGACGTTATTTTCAGGCTGCTGCTCTGTAAGGCCGAGTGAATTGACCTGAACTCCATAACGGAAACGACGGTGTTTAGGGTCTGTGACGCCGTATCGCTCAAGGCAGATTTCGTCCCACAACTCAACAAAGGCACGCATTTTGCACATTTCGGTGACAAACCGGATGCCCGCATTCACAAAGAACGAAATGCGTGCAACCAAGGGACCGAAATCCTCTGGTGCAACACGTGGTTTTAGGGCGTCCAGAACGGCGATTGCAGTTGCTAGCGCAAAGGAAAGCTCCTGCTCGGGCGTCGCTCCGGCCTCTTGCAAATGGTATGAACACACATTCATCGGGTTCCATTTGGGCACATTTGTATAGCAATACTCAGCAACGTCGGCGATCATTTTCAGGCTTGGCTCGGGCGGACAGATATAGGTGCCGCGGCTCAAATACTCTTTGATCAGGTCGTTTTGAACGGTGCCCTGCAATTTCGAAATATCCGCGCCCTGCTCTTCGGCCACAGCGATATATAGCGATAGCAACCAAGGTGCAGTCGCATTGATCGTCATAGAGGTGTTCATTTGCTCTAGCGGGATTTGGTCAAACAAACTGCGCATATCGCCAAGGTGGGAAACGGGAACACCAACTTTGCCGACCTCGCCGCGGGCCAAAATGTGGTCGCTGTCATATCCAGTCTGGGTGGGCAGATCAAAGGCAACAGAAAGCCCGGTTTGCCCTTTTTCAAGGTTGGAACGATACAGCGCATTGGAGGCCTTGGCCGTTGAATGGCCAGCATAGGTTCGGATGAGCCAAGGGCGATCAGTTTTCTGGGTATTTTGCGGCTGTGTCATGTCGTGTTCCCTTGGATGAGCGGGCAATTATCTTGCGTTGGTGTGTTAATACGGGAAATATTACGCTTATGTCAATTCGCTGCATCGCGGCATGCCCCCATTTACGAAACGGTGATTTACTGTAAGTCTATGGGGATGACTTCGACGATTGAAATACCTGTATGGCTGTTCATATTGATCCTGGCGTTTGCGGCCGTCACGGCTGCGAGCCATTTTCTGTTGCCCTCAGTACGGTGGTTTTTTCGGCGACGCATGGAGCGTGTCGTAGGGAAACTGAATGAACGATTAGATCGCCCGATTGAGCCCTTTAAACTGGCCCGACGTCACGACATGATTCAGCGACTGCTTTATGATCCAGAGGTAACAAAGGGCATCGTAGAGTATGCGCAGGAACACGGTGTGCCTGAGAATGTCGCCTTTCAAAAGGCCCGCACCTATGCGCGTGAGATTGTTCCGTCGTTCAGTGCGTCGGCCTATTTCGGGTTTGCAATTCGCGCGGCCAAGTTTTTGTCCACCGCTCTATATCGGGTGCGGTTAGGGTATTACGACGAAGAGGCGCTGGGGCAGATCGACAAAGAGGCCACGGTTGTTTTTGTCATGAACCACCGTTCGAACATGGATTATGTCTTGGTGACATATTTGGCGGCACAACGGTCCGCCCTGGCCTATGCCGTGGGGGAGTGGGCGCGGGTTTGGCCGTTGTCTGGATTGATCCGGGCGATGGGGGCCTATTTCATCCGGCGAAAGTCACGAAATCCACTATATCGCCGTGTTTTGGCGCGATATGTGCACATGGCAACGCAAGGCGGGGTGACGCAGGCGATGTTCCCTGAGGGCGGGCTAAGTCTTGATGGGGCGTTGCAAACTCCCAAGGTTGGTTTGCTCAAGTATATGACCGACGGGTTTGATCCGGCGGGACGTGATGTGGTGTTTGTGCCTGTCGCGCTGAACTACGATCGTGTGCTTGAAGATAGGGTCTTGATCGCAGCGGCGGGCGGTGGCGGGCGGCGATTTCAGGCACGTATCAGTGTCGTTGCGGGGTTTATGGCCAAGCAATTGTGGCTACGGCTGCGAGGTAAATACCATAAATTCGGCTATGCAGCGGTGAGTTTTGGTAAGCCGGTGTCGTTGAGAGAGTTCTCGGAGCGTGGCGCAGAAGAGTTGAGCGAGGCGCTGGCACAAGAGTTGATCACCCGCATAAAGGTCGTCGTGCCTGTCTTGCCAGTTCCGTTGGTGGCAGGGGTCAGTCTGGATGCGGATGGGATGATAACACGTGATGGCGTCGTTGCGGAGTTTACGCGCCGGGTGAACGCATTGGCGCACGCACATGTTCATCTACCTAGGGATGATGTTGGATATGCGACCGAGGTGGGTCTGCGAATATTGATCGAGCGACGCATGATCGTGAAAGTTGGTGAGGGCTATCGAGTCGCCCCAAATCAACAGGACGTGCTTGCGTTCTATGCAAATTCCATTAGTCATTTGCTCAAGTAAATTCGCACTTGCAGCATTTATTCTGCGACTGCGGGGTTATTTAGTTTCACAATTGCCCTAATTTTGGTTGCAATGTTACTTTGTGGCTAATATCCATCTTTCAGAAATCGCGATTCTGCATCGCGGCAATCCATAACTTCAGGAGGCAAAAATGGCTCTGGATTCAGATCACGGCACGGCGCCCTACGACGCACCGGAAAAAGACCTGTATGAGGTGGGTGAAATGCCCCCGATGGGATATGTTCCCGAAAAAATGTACGCTTGGGCGATCCGCCGCGAGCGTCACGGCGAACCTGATAAATCGTTTCAGGTCGAAGTTGTAGACACCCCCCCGATCGACAGCCACGAAGTGTTGGTTTTGGTGATGGCAGCTGGTGTGAACTATAATGGCGTTTGGGCTGGCTTGGGTGTTCCGATCAGCCCCTTTGATGGCCACAATGCTGATTATCACATTGCAGGATCTGACGCTTCTGGCATCGTTTGGGCCGTTGGCGACAAGGTCAAAAGCTGGAAAGTGGGCGACGAAGTTGTCATCCATTGTAACCAAGACGATGGTGATGATGAAGAATGCAACGGGGGCGACCCGATGTTCTCTCCGTCACAACGTATTTGGGGCTATGAAACACCTGATGGGTCTTTCGCTCAATTTACGCGGGTTCAAGCGCAGCAATTATTGCCACGCCCAAAGCATCTGACTTGGGAAGAAAGCGCGTGCTACACACTTACTTTGGCAACAGCCTATCGCATGTTGTTCGGTCACCACCCGCATGAGCTGAAACCTGGCCAAAACGTATTGGTCTGGGGTGCTTCCGGTGGGTTGGGTTCTTTTGCGATCCAGTTGATCAATGCCGCAGGCGGCAACGCGATTGGTGTGATCTCCGATGAAGAGAAGCGCGACTTTGTTATGGGTCTGGGCGCCAAAGGCGTGATCAACCGCAAGGATTTCGCTTGTTGGGGGCAACTGCCCACTGTGAACACCCCTGAATATGCAACATGGTTCAAAGAAGCCCGCAAATTCGGCAAGGCAATCTGGGATATCACTGGCAAGGGTAACAATGTTGACATCGTGTTTGAACACCCCGGCGAGGCGACATTTCCGGTGTCAACTCTGGTGTGCAAAAAAGGCGGTATGGTTGTGATCTGCGCGGGTACGAGTGGTTTCAACTGCACCTTTGACGTCCGCTATATGTGGATGCATCAAAAACGCCTTCAAGGCTCACACTTTGCCCACCTCAAACAGGCAGCTTCGGCCAACCGTTTGATGGTAGAGCGTCGGATTGATCCATGCATGTCAGAAGTGTTCTCATGGAATGAAATTCCTGATGCGCACATCAAGATGATGCGCAACGAACATAAACCGGGCAATATGTCGGTGTTGGTTCAGTCTCCAAAGACTGGGTTGCGCACATTAGAAGACGTATTGGACGCTGGTCAGTAAGAATCAAATTCTCTGAACAGCACCAAATTGGTTTGGAAACACCCGCGAATCACACCCGTGATCGCGGGTGTTTCTGTTTTTGGGAATGGGCTGATTTGGTTTCAATTACTTAGAAAATGTCCCCTCACTATTTTGGGGGAGTTGAAATTCGTGAATTTTCAAGAAGAAACAACTCGTGCTATGCTTGTGTTAACCTTTCATTAACCACTGAAAAGCGAGAATTAACATGAAATACAATTGGATACTCGACGTTCTCGCAGACCTGAAAACCTTCGCACATGCAAATGGGTTGGAAGCGTTGGCCGAACAGCTGGATGATACACAGCTGATCGCCGCGACTGAGATTGTGTCGAAGGCTGAAAGGGCGAGCGCGCAATCACATGGCGATGAAGCAGCGGTTGGAACTGATACTGGAGGAATTGGAGCGCGCGCGAGAGCTTGAGGCTCTGCAAGCAGCCATAGTGGCGCTGCGTGATCTATTTAGTGTGGACCACATGGTCTATCACTGGGTGAACTCTGATGGAGAGCAATATGGATGCGGAACCTATTCAAGCGATTGGGTAGAGTTGTATGTCGCCAAGGACTATTTGCGGATCGATCCGGTCATTGTGGGGTGCTACCAAAACTTTCACCCTGTGGATTGGAAAAGGCTGGATTGGTCAAGTAAGGCGGCCCGCACCTTTCAGGCAGAAGCGATCGAACACGGTGTTGGCAATCAAGGGTTTTCAGTCCCCATCAGGGGGCCAAACGGCCAATTCGCTCTGTATACCGTCAGCCATAATTGCGATGATGAAGAGTGGGGAGAGTTCACAGAGCAACACAGGCGCGATTTGATCCTGATCGCCCACGAGTTCAATAAAAAGGCTCTGGATTTCGAACCATCGCGTACGCCAGAGCAATCCCGCGCTCTTTCCCCTCGTGAGGTGGATGCTATGACCCTGTTAGCAATGGGATACAGTCGGGCGCAAGTTGCCGATACGCTGTCGATTTCAGAGCACACATTGCGCGTTTATATCGAATCTGCGCGGTTTAAATTGGGTGCGATGAACACAACGCATGCGGTGGCACGCGCGATGAGTCGTGGTTTGATCGTAGTCTGATCGTTAACGGCGCGTCCGAAGTCGTTGATGGCGGTTAACTCTTCTTCGTTAGCTCTCTTTTCCGAAGTCAACGGAAGGGACGCACCATGATCCGCTATATCTATGCCAACGATCTAAACAATTTTCCTAAACTTAAGCGCAGCATGTTTTTAGACCGCGCAGACCAGTTCAAGACCCGTCTTGGATGGGATGTGCAGGTGAATGCGCAGGGAGAGGAGCGTGACGAATATGATGCGTTGAACCCGCTATATGTGATCTGGGAAAAAGCGGATGGCACGCATGGTGGCTCGATGCGTTTGCTGCCAACGACCAGTTCTTGCATGGTAAATGACCATTTTCTTAACCTAACGGATGGTGTGCGCATTCAAAGCCCGTTGATTTGGGAATGCACGCGGTTTTGTCTGTCACGTGATGCTGAGTCCCGTACAGCGGCAGCCTTGATGCTGGCTGGTGGTGAGGTGATGTGTGGATTTGGAGTGGAGCATTATGTTGGCGTGTTTGATGCGAGAATGGTTCGAATCTATCGCATGATTGGCTCGTCTCCCGAAATTCTGGGTGCCCAAGGCGAAGGTCGGGAAAAAATCAGCGTCGGATTGTGGAGCTTTACCGATCAGGCGCGCGAAGCTGTGGCCCGCCGTGCTGGCATCTCGCTTGAGTTGTCGAAAAATTGGTTTGATCGATCATTTGGCAGGGCTCCACAATACGCATTGGCGCGCACAGCCTGAAAAAGGCAAATCCGCTTCTGGTGCTTGTGATGACGCGACTGTAGGGTCGCGCCATGACACAAAACTCCGTAACGCTTTCACATGATCAGGCAGACGCATTTGACAGAGTCGCAGAGATTCTGCGTCAGGCTGGCGTGAATTTGAGTGATAGCCAACTGACGCCCCCACGAGAGGGGAAAGAGGCGGTTGCCGCTGTGATTGGCAAGGCTGGGTCAGGGAAAACGCTATTGTTGGCGGAGTTGGTTACGGCCCTTGAAAAGGCTGGGGTCGATGTGATTTCTGGCGATTATGAGGGCAAACCACGCAAGGGCAGACGCACGCTTGCCATTCTCGCGCCAACAAACAAGGCGGCAAGTGTTCTGCGAATGCGCGGCGTGCCCGCGACGACGATCCACCGGATTATTTACACACCTGTTTATGATCCTCAGTATGAGCAAATTGCTGAATGGCTGATGGGAAACCATGAACGGCCGAAGGTTGAAGGATTGACTGAGGAATCTCTGGACCGAGGGTATGCATTTTATCAATTGCACAAATCCATACCGGGTGCCTTGGCTGCTGCGGGACTGCGGGGATCGGATTTCATTACCGGTTGGAAGCGTCGCGATGACCCATTGGATATCGGGTTTGTTGATGAATCCTCGATGTTGGATGATCGACAATTTACTGATCTAAAAGAAATTTTTCCGACATTGCTGTTGTTCGGTGATCCGGCCCAGCTTGCACCTGTAAATCAATCGGGGTCGATGGTTTTCGACACATTGGCAGAGGATGCAAAGCTGTATCTCAGCCGTGTGCATAGGCAGGACGCAGATAATCCCATCTTGGATCTCGCTCATGCTTTGGCGGACCCGCAGCTAGAATTCCACGACTTTGAAACCATGGTCGAGGAAAAATCCCGGCAAGATGATCGGGTCGTTTGGGGGCAACGGGTAGAGGTTGATTTGATGGCCCGCTCGCCAGTTTTGGTGTGGCGAAATGCAACTAGAATAAGGCTGATCAACGCATTTCGATCTGTTTATGACGCACCTTCGGACGCATTATTGGCGGGCGAGCCGTTGATTTGTGATGGGTTGGAGTTACCTCTTAAGCACCGCAAGAAACGAATTGACCTTGAGGCGCGCGGTCTAATCAAGGGGGCACAGGTCGTCTATCTGGGGCCTGGGCGTAAACCTGGTTTCTCACGGCTTCATGTCATGGGGGCCGAAGATCCACAGGTTTCAGCCGCATCAATTGTAAAGATTGAGATGCCAGACGAAGAAGAGCCGTTTATTCCCTTTGCTGCGCGCATGGGAGCCACGTTTTTGCATGGGGCTGCTGTGACCATTCACAAGGCGCAAGGCTCTCAGTGGGAGACAGTACAAGTGTTTGCGCCTGATCTGTCTGTAGCAGCGCGTATGGGGCGGTCTGAGGCAGGGCAACCGCTTTGGAAACGATTGGCCTATGTCGCGATCACCCGCGCTCAGGAGCGGCTGATATGGGTTGTGCGCAACCGATTGTCTAAGCCAACGGGAGTTCTGCGTGTTGATGATCTAAAGGCTGTGGCCGCGCCGCTAAAACTTGAGGAAAGCACAGAGCTTTTCTAGGATAGCGGCGTCATTTCACAATGTTTGAACAGGTCAGTTAGCCTTGGCGCAGCATTCTGAAAATAGCCGAGGCACCCCAGCCTGCAAAAATCGCGATCGCCAAAGACAACAGGCCGTATACGAGGGGTTGCTGGCGTGACAAATTGAACAACCACCGCTCCAACCCAACTTTGCGAACATCAATTGCGGTTTCAAATTCCGAAACGACCTTTCCGTTACGGGTCAGAAAAATACGGGTTTGATATGCACCCTCGGTCAGATTGGCGGGCATAGTGATGGACGTGCGAAACAGTGTTTGCTGATCGACAGCCACCGTGTTTTCGCGGGTTTGATATAGGCCATTCTTTTCACGAATACGGATGATTGCGTCCGCAAATTCCTGTGCGCCCTTTATGTGCATTGCCGCCCCCACAGAACGGATCGCCCGTTCAATAGAGATCCGGTGACGCAAATCCTCGACATCATTCAACACAACGTCGAAATCACCACTTGTGGCGACGGCGTAAAAGCTAGGGGCAGAATCAACGAGCACGCTGTCTACGTTGACCCAAATGCCGAATTTCTTTTCTTTGCGGCGCACTACAACAGGTTCCGCAGGACCGGAAACCGCGACGATCACCTCAAGTGGCGGTCCCTCAGGGATTGCAGCCTCGCGTTTGACGGCACCAAACACCAAGATTTCGGAGCCATCGAACGTGGCGGTAATCGCAACGCGGTCCTGACTTAACCCAAGTACGACTTCCTCAGAAGCATGGGCAGGTAGGGCAATACACAGGATCAGGAGAAGCCAGCGAAACATGGGCTAGTGCCCTCCAGCGGCGCCGAGCGAAAACAGCTCTGACGGCATAAGTAGAAGATCAAGGGCAAGCTTGCCGCAGACCAGCAATACCATAAGAGCGAGCAAAACACGGAGTTGCTCTGCCTTCATATAGACGCCGATGCGCGTACCGATTTGGGCACCGATCACGCCACCAACCAGCAACAGAACCGCAAGCGCCATATCTACAGTATAGTTTGTCGTGGCATGAAGCAGTGTGGTGAAGGCGGTTACAAATATGATCTGAAACAGCGAGGTCCCAATGACAACCTTGGTCGGCATGCCAAGCAGATAGATCATCGCGGGCACCATGATGAAGCCACCACCGACACCCATAATCGCGGACAGAATGCCAACAAACACACCAACCACAATTGGCGGGATAATCGAGATATAGAGACCAGAAACGCGAAAGCGCATTTTGAACGGCAGGCCATGAATCCAATTGTGATTCTGACGTTTGCGCGGTGCAATGTTCTTGCGCGATTTCCGAATGGCGTTCAGGCTTTCGATGAACATTAGGCCACCGATGATCCCTAGAAAGATCACATAACAAAGCTTTACCAGCAGGTCGACTTGTCCCATCGACTTCAGATAGTTAAAGACCACCACGCCAAAGGCGGCACCGGTTAAACCGCCAATCAGCAGCACCGTACCCATCCTGAAATCGACGGTTTTACGTCTGAAATGTGCCAAAACGCCGGAGAACGAAGAGGCCACGATCTGGTTGGCCTCGGTCGCGACTGCAACGGCAGGGGGTATTCCTATAAAAAACAGCAATGGCGTCATGAGAAAGCCGCCACCGACGCCAAACATACCTGACAATATTCCAACGAACCCGCCTAGTCCAAGTAGGAGGAAGGCGTTCACTGACACTTCGGCTATGGGGAGGTAGATTTGCATGTTTTTCAATAGCGTGCAGGCTGCCAGTTGGCAACCTGCCAGCGCCCAAAAACGCCATCAGGACAGATTGACATCTGCAAACTGGACCTATGCTAGCGTTCCTTGACGTAGGGCTCGCCACCTGCTCTTGGCGGCACAGCCTTGCCCACAAAACCGGCTAAAATGACCACGGTCAGAATATACGGAAGAGCATCAAGTAGTTGAATTTGAACGGTAAAACCAATCGCAGATTCAATAATGTCGGGCCTAAGTGCGATCGCTTGTAGGTATCCAAATAGCAGTGTTGCAGATAGGGCGTGCCACGGGCGCCATTTGGCAAAGATCAACGCCGCCAAGGCAATGAAACCGCGTCCGGCGGTCATGTCCTTAACAAAGCCTGCTTGCAGCGCTGTTGCCAGATAGGCCCCTGCAATCCCGCATAGCACACCGCAAATTATAACGGCGGCATAGCGCAGGCTGACAACCGAAACACCAGCAGTATCCACGGCAGCGGGGTTTTCACCAACTGCACGCAGTCTCAGGCCAAAGCGGGTGCGGTATAGAATCCACCACGTAGCGGGCACCATAAGCAATGCAACATAAACCAGAATGGAGTGCCCAGATATCAGATCATGATACAATGGGCCGATTAGCGGCGTATCCTTTAGCGTGGTGGCGAATGGCAGCTCGATTGGCGAAAAGCGACCCTGCCCAATCAACGAGGGTGTACGCCCCCCTTGCGAAAACCAATCCTGCGCAATCAAAACGGTTAAACCTGCCGCAAGAAAATTGATCGCCACACCTGAGATCAACTGATTGCCGCGAAAGGTGATGGAGGCAAGCCCGTGCAACAGTGACAGCGATACCGATGCCCCGATGCCCGCCAAAAGGCCCAGCCAAACTGATCCGGTAACATGCGCGAATGCGGCAGAGAAAAACGCAGCTGCCAGCATTTTACCCTCTAGTCCGATATCAAAAATGCCAGCGCGTTCAGAAAACAACCCGGCCAAACAGGCCAATAACAACGGAACAGCCAAGCGCACGGTACTATCAAGGACGGACAGGTCAAATAAGGATAGGAAATCCATCATGCGCCTCCCTTACGGATCATAAAGAAGAGCTTCTCAAGGGGCATTCGCACCATATTATCCAAAGCGCCGGTGAACATGATGACCAGCGCCTGAATAACGATGATCAACTCGCGTGGAATTTTTGTCCAGAGGGCAAGTTCTGCACCGCCTTGGTACAGAAACCCAAACAGAATGGCGGCCAGAAACACGCCGAACGGATGGTTTCTCCCCATCAGCGCAACGGCGATACCGATAAAGCCTGCACCCTCTGTCGAATTCAAGATAAGACGCTCTGCCTCGCCCATTGTGGTGTTGACGGCCATCATCCCAGCAAGAGCGCCAGAAATCAGCATTGCGATAATGGTGATTTTTGCCGGATGAATGCCCGCGTATTTCGCGCCGCTTTCAGAAAACCCAAAGGATCGGATTTCATAACCCAATACCGTGCGTCGGATCAGAAACCACACCAAAACACAGGCGGCTAGGGCAACAAAAAAGGTCACATTCGCAGGGGAGCCACGAAAGAGGATTGTCTCACTTGTTGAAAACATATCGCGGAAAGTCGGCAAATGCGTTGCCTCGGGGAATTTGGCGGTGGCAGGGTCCATAGCGCCGACTGGGCGCAAGATATTCACTAAAACATAGTTTAGCACCGCAGCGGCGATGAAATTGAACATGATGGTTGTGATTACGATATGACTGCCACGTTTGGCCTGTAAGATGGCAGGAAGATACGCCCAAACAGCGCCAAACATCGCCGCTGCCAAGCTGGCCCCGATCAAGGCTAAGGACCAATGCGGCCAGGGTATGTATAGGCAGACCAAAGCCGCCCCTAGCCCCCCAATCATCGCCTGACCCTCGCCGCCGATATTAAACAGCCGCGCGTGAAAAGCGACGGAAACAGCAAGGCCGGTGAACATGAAATTAGTCGCGTAATATAGCGTGTAACCCCAGCCAGCAGATCGCATTAGCGCGCCTTCGACCATCAGGTTGAAGGCTGTTACGGGGCTCTCTCCAATGGCCAGAATGACCAGGGCAGATATAATCGCAGCAAGCAGCAGGCTGATCACTGGGATCAGGACAATGTCGGCCCATTTCGGCATCGTATCCATCAATCGGCCTCCCCGGTGATACCGGCCATCAACAGGCCCAGCTCTTTTTCGTTAGTGTCTGCGACATTACGTTCGCCCATAATGTGCCCGTCAAACATTACCGCAACACGGTCTGCCAGTGAGAGGATTTCTTCGAGCTCAACGCTGACCAACAAAATGGCTTTGCCTTGGTCGCGCAGGCTGACAATCTGTTGATGGATGAATTCAATCGCCCCAATATCCACACCGCGTGTCGGTTGACCGATCAGCAATAAATCGGGATTGCGTTCAATCTCGCGTGCGAGCACGATTTTCTGCTGGTTACCGCCTGAAAAATTCTTGGCGGATAGTTTGGGGTTCGGCGGGCGAACGTCAAAACGCTCCATCTTGTCGGCCGCTTGCGATTGAATCTCAGCATTGTTCATCAAGACCCCGGATTGAATTTCTGGGTCGCGATGATAGCCGAACACGGTGTTTTCCCAGGCGGAAAACTCCATTATCAGGCCTTCGCGTTGACGGTCCTCGGGGACATGCGCAATACCGCATGCGCGCCGTGCAAGACCATTGGCATTGGGGCCGGACAGCGGCAGCTCTTGACCATTGACGCGGATCACGCCTGTGCCATTTGTGATCCCGCCAAGCACCTCAAGCAATTCGGATTGCCCATTGCCAGCAACCCCCGCGATGCCGACGATTTCACCTGCACGCACGGTCAGATTGACGCCCTTAACGCGCGCGACGCCTTTGTCATCAACAACATGTAGGTCGGTGATTTCCAGCACGCTTTCGCCGGGGGACGCAGGCGTCTTGTCAACTTGCAACAGCACTTTGCGTCCGACCATGAGCTCTGCGAGGTGCTCTGGGCTGGTTTCTTCTGTTTTGACGGTCGCGGTCATTTCGCCGCGCCGCATGACGCTAACGGTATCAGTATATTCCATAATTTCGCGCAGCTTATGCGTGATCAGGATGATGGTTTTGCCCTCGGCGCGTAGACGGTCAAGGATGCGAAAGAGCTGATCGGCCTCGGCGGGTGTTAAAACACCAGTGGGCTCGTCTAGAATTAGAATATCGGCCTGTCGGTATAGGGCCTTTAGGATTTCAACACGCTGCTGATGCCCTACGCTTAGGTTCTCAATCAACATGTCGGGGTCGACCTGAAGCTCGTATTCCTGCGCCAGACGGGTTAGCGCCTTGCGGGCTTTGGCAAGGGACGGGCGTAACAATCGACCATCCTCTGCGCCGAGGATGACGTTTTCAAGGACCGAGAAGTTTTCGACTAACTTAAAGTGCTGAAAAACCATGCCAATGCCCGCTGCGATCGCGGCCTGACTGTCGGGGATTTGGGTCTTTTGACCCTGAATATAAATGTCGCCTTTGTCGGCTTTGTAGAATCCATACAGGATTGACATCAAAGTGGATTTTCCAGCCCCATTTTCACCAATAATCCCATGAATGGTACCTGGTTGAACCGAGATGGATATATCTTTGTTGGCCTGAACCGGACCAAAGGCTTTGGAAATCCCCCGAAGCTCAATGGCTGGGACGGCCGCTGAGGGCCGTCCCGATTTTTCATGCGCTGACATTCGGTTTATTCAACCGGGCAGGCGTTGTCCGACATATAGTCATGCACTGCAACAGCGCCGGTTGCGATGTCATAGGCCGCTTTGTAGGCAGCACCAGACATTTCACCTGAGATCAACGAAGCGTTGTTTTCATCAACCGCAAAGCCAACACCGCGATTGTGCAGACCCATCACGTTGAAACCTGTTTCCAGATCAACACCTGCGCTCATGGCATTGTATACGGCAACGTCGACGCGTTTCATCATTGAGGTAAGAACCTTACCCGGATGCATGTGGTTCTGGTTGCTATCTACACCGATGGACAGGATGCCCTCGTCGGCAGCTGTCTGAAGCACACCTACACCAGTACCGCCTGCTGCTGCGTAAACAACGTCAGCACCCTGTGCGATTTGTGCTTTGGTCAACTCCGCACCTTTTACCGGATCATTCCATGCTGCTGGCGTGCTGCCCGTCATATTTTGAATGATTTTGGCATCGGGATTGGCCGCTCTAACACCCTGCGCATAGCCACAAGCGAATTTACGGATCAAGGGGATGTCCATGCCACCGATAAAACCAACGGTGCCAGTTTTGGATGCCATGCCAGCCAGCATGCCGACCAGGTAGCTGCCCTCATGTTCGTTGAACACAACGGAGCGTACGTTAGGCTCTTGTACAACCATGTCGATGATGGCGAATTTGGTGTCTGGATAGTCTGGCGCGACCTCACCCAACACGTTGCCAAAGGCAAAGCCGGTCATCACAATGGGGTTGGCACCAGCTTCAGCAAAACGGCGCAAGGCTTGTTCGCGTTGAGCTTCGGATTGTAGTTCGATCTCGCGGAAGGTTCCGCCCGTTTCTGCGGCCCAGCGTTGCGCACCTGCAAAGGCTGCTTCGTTGAATGATTTGTCAAACTTGCCACCAAGATCAAAGATCAAGGCAGGCTCGGCCAAGCTGGCGGTGGCGGTCAACACAGCGGCAGCTGCGGTCCCGAGGAATTTTTGAAGCAAGGTCATATATCTCTCCCAAATATTGTTTTGATCCGGTCATTGGCGTGTTGCCGGAGCATTTGAATGTCTGGCTCTTTTCAGATCATCGTTAAGTTAGGCCGAAGAGAGTGGTTTTGGTCAACCGATTCTTGACCAAATGGCCGAAAAACGGCTGGATTACTGCATGACGCTAAGTCAATGTGCGGGTGAAAATATTGGCGTCCACAAATGACCCATCACGGCGTTTGTAATACTTAGCGCGGGTACCTGAGCATATATAACCCGCTGTTTTGTATACTTTTTTTGCCGAAATATTGTCATCTGCAACCTCCAGAAATGCCTGTTTAGCACCGAGTTTGACCGCCCTATCCTCAAAGTCACTCAATAGGTTCTTGCCAAAGCCACGCCCTTGAAAATCAGGCAGAACCGCGATCGTTAATAACTCTGCCTCATCAAATATGACCCGCCCCAGAGCAAATCCATGAGCGTGAGAAACGCAAAAACATGTGGGGGACTGCAAGAGGTCACGAAACTCGATTTCGCTCCAGTGGCGCTCTTGGGTGAAGGCCGCAGCATGTATGCGCGCAAGGTCTTTTGGGACGCTCACAGGATTAGGGGCGGCAAATCACGTGCCGGGGCGGCATCAGCCGCGCGAATGTAAAGCGGGGCGGGAGAGGCTTGTGGAAGATGTCGGCGCAAGGCTGCAATCCGGCCAATGTTTTCAGCAAGCTGAGCAGGTGGAGGAGGCAGCAAAATTGGCAGGTTTGTATCGAGATTTGCGCCGGTCAAGCGGGGCGTTAACGGGGGCGCCGCGTCGGGCGTCGTATCAAGCGCATAGACCTGTTCACGCGGCGCTGGCACTGTTGCGATGTGAGGCGAGGTCTGACCGTAGCTCGTTGCCTCAAAGGTAGAAACACCCACGGCAGGGATGTCCAACGCAAGGGCAAGACCGCGCGCGGCGGCGACAGATATCCGTATTCCAGTGAATTTCCCTGTACCAACTCCGACACCAATCTCAGATATATCTTGCCGTGTTACACCTTGTGAAGCAAGGTGTTCTTCGATCAACACCATCAACCGCTCCGCCTGTCCACGGCTCATCTCCTCGGCACAGGAGGCGATGATGTCTTCGCCACGAAGCAAAGCGGCCGCGCAATGCGCAGCCGATGTATCAAACCCTAGTACAAGCGGTGTGGTCACGTGAAGTACCCCAAAAAGCGGTTGGATCAAACTGCGACAGGTCGCACTTCGGTCACCTCTGGGATGTAGTGACGCAGCAGGTTTTCGATACCCATTTTCAGGGTCAAAGTGGAGGAGGGGCAGCCTGCGCAGGCGCCTTGCATATGCAGATAGACAACACCGCGATCAAACCCATGAAACGTGATATCCCCGCCGTCTTGCGCCACAGCCGGGCGTACGCGCGTATCAAGTAACTCTTTGATTTGATCGACAATCTCAACATCAGGTCCAGAATGATCCGCATGTCCCGACGGGGCCATCGCCTCGCCAGCCATTACAGGCTGACCAGACTGGAAATGCTCCATTATCGCGCCAAGCAAAGCAGGTTTTACATGATCCCACTCAGTTGCCTCAGTCTTGGTTACAGTAATGAAATCATTGCCAAAAAACACACCAGCCACGCCACCAACTGCAAAAATGCGGCTTGCGAGAGGAGAGGCACCAGCGCCCTCAGCTGAAGGGAAATCTGCTGTCCCTGTGCCCAAAACAGTCTGTCCGGGTAGGAATTTCAATGTCGCAGGGTTGGGTGTAGACTCTGTCTGGATAAACATGGGCGCGCCTTTCATCAATGCAGATTGATATGCGCTTTGCGCCTCAAACTGTCAAGGATTGGAATGATTCTAAACTACACGCACGCTACGTTAACCAGCCAAAACAACGACAAAATCAGCCCGCTGAGCCACCATTTTTTTGTACAAAACGTACAAAACACCCCCCAGTTTTGTACAAATCCCAAATGCAGATTACCCTGATTAGCCCGACGACTCAGCAAATCCAGCCGATTTTGTACAAACCTTAAAGCCGAGTAAAGTACGCAGGTTAACACGCCAAAATATGCGCAAAAAATGCTTGCTTCTTCTGAGCGAAAATATCCCGGGGGACTCACATTATTTATAATGTGAGGGGGGCAGAGCCCCCTGAACCCCTCCTAGGTAATCGCCTCAAGACGTTCCTTGGACAAATCCCCCGGCACAATCGTAATCGGGATCGGCAACGAACCGGCATTTTTGGTCAATTGCGTGACCAAAGGACCAGGCCCCTTGCTGTCGGTATTGGCCCCAAGAACAAGCACGCCAACATCGGGGTCATCGTGAACCTGTGACAGGATCTCGGCAACGGGTTCGCCTTCGCGGATCACCAATTCTGGATCAATGCCCTGCTTGTCGCGCATCCATTTGGCAAAGACTTCGAAATGCACCTGGATACGCTCGCGAGTTTCCTCGCGCATGATATCGGCGACTCCGATCCAGTGATTGAATTCATCCGGGGGGATGATCGACAAAATCTCCACTCCCGCTCCGGTATGTGCCGCACGCATGGCCGCAAAGCGCATGGCGTTCAGACATTCACGGCTGTCGTCTAGAACTACAAGAAACTTACGCATGACAAATTCTCCCTTGGCGCGATCATGACGGATGCGTCCCGATCAGGCAATCACAGATCATAGGTCCAGTTTGCGGAGCCTGCAATCGGGTGTTTCGCTTTTCGTGCGTTTCAACCCTATGTAGCGCGCGCAATATGACCCCGAAATGCATCAGATGCCGGAATGTGCCCAATCCCAATACATTTCGCGCACGCGGCGTGTGATGGGGCCAGTTTGATATTGCGTCTCGTCAAAGGCGCTGACTGCGGAGACTTTGGCCATGTTCCCGGACAAGAACACCTCATCCGCATCGTGGAAATCGGCAAAACTAAGGACGGTTTCGTGCACTTTGATACCATCCGCGGCCATGTTGGCGATATGGCGCGCGCGGGTGATGCCCGACAAAAACGTGCCATTAGCGATGGGGGTAAAGACCTCGCCATCTTTGACCATGAACACATTGGCGGTGGCGGTTTCGGCGACATTGCCCATGGCGTCAGCCACCAGCGCGTTGCTAAAGCCTTTGCTTCTGGCCTCGGTCAGCATGCGGGCGTTATTAGGGTAAAGGCAGCCTGCCTTGGCATCCACGACGGCGGTTTCCAGCACGGGACGGCGAAAGCGGGTTTGGGTCAGGGTTGTGGTGGCGGTCGGGGCGGACATGGGGACCGCCTCAAGGCAGATGGCAAATCCGGTTTCCTCTGCTGACGGGACAATCGCCGTGACGTCTCCCGCAATGCCCCAATACATGGGCCGGATATAGACGGCCTGATCCTTGGAAAAACCATCTAAACCTTCGCGGATCATGTCGATCATTGCGTCTGTTTCCACAGTTGGCGTCAGCATCAGCGCGGTGGCAGAACGGTTAACGCGGGCGCAATGGGCCGCAAGGTCAGGGGTGATCCCCTCAAAGAAGCGCGCGCCGTCAAAGACGGTGGAGCCAAGCCACGCCCCGTGGTCGGCAGCATTCATGACGGGCACGTCGCCCTTGTGCCATGTGCCGTTGAAATAGGTGCGAATGTCGGTGCTGATCGCCATGGTTGTTTCCGCCTGAGCCTGATGGTGTTTGGGTCGGATGCTAGGCGTGGTTGTGGCGGAGGTCTACTGCGAAATGGGGGGAGGGCAGGCCAAAGCTGCGATAGGGGCAAGAACGTCGCGGCACTCCCGCCTGTGCCGGAGTGCCGCAGATTGATGCGCCTGAAATGGCGTTAACCGATCAGGCCGCCATCTTTGCGGGTGATGGCGAAAACGCCCGATCGTGGAACCGAGGTGCCGCCGCGGGGAAAATTACTGCCACCCTTTTCACCGGGATGTTGAATGCCGACAAACATGGTGCGGCGATCGGCGGACCAGCACAGGCCGGTGATCTCTGCCTCATTCGGGCCAACAAGGAAGCGGCGGATTTCGCCTGTGGTGGTATCCCCGACGAGCATCTGGTTGTTGCCCATGCCCGCAAAGTCACCCTCATTGGTATATTTACCGTCGGTCTGTATCCAGAGCAGGCCGGTGTCGTCAAAGGCCATGCCGTCGGGGCTGTTGAACATATTCCCTGCGTTGATGTTGCTTGAGCCCGCGTTGGCGTCAGTATGCACCACCGGGTTGCCGGCAAGGGCAAAGAGGCTCCATGCGAAACCCTGTGCGGTGTGGTCGGCATTGTCGGGCAGCCAATGGGCGATCTGGCCATAGTGGTTGCGTGTGCGTGGATTGGGACCGTTGGGGGCGGTATCATCGCCACCTGCGTTGGGTTTGCGGCCGCGATTTTTGTTATTGGTCAGGGCAACGTATGCCTCAACCCGTGTCGGGTTCACGGCGACCCATTCGGGGCGATCCATGGTTGTTGCATCAACTGCCGAGGCAGCTAGGCGGGTGTGAATGCGGATCGTAGCGTCACTCATGCCGGTGGTTTCGGGGGTGAGGGGGATCCATTCACCGCGCATGTCGTCGTGGAATTTCGCCACATAAAGCGTGCCGTTTTCGAGCAGATCGGTATTGTCGCCGGTTGCCGAATAGATGCCTGCGGAGACAAACCGGTAGAGGTATTCGCCGCGCTCATCATCGCCAAGATACACGACGATATGACCGTTGGCGGCGATCACACAGGCCGCATTTTCATGTTTGAAGCGACCAAGAGCGGTGCGTTTTTTCGGAGTAGAGGCCGGATCAAACGGATCAATTTCGACGATATAGCCTGCGCGGTTGGGTTCATTTGGGTGCTTAGCCGCATCAAAACGCGCATCAATGTTGGCCCAGCCATAGCCCCAATCGGAGGCCGAGATACCATAGCGGCTTTGGGCTTCGGTGGCCTCAAATGAGGGATCAGAGGCAGAGAAATAACCGTTAAAGTTTTCTTCGCAGGTTAGATATGTGCCCCACGGGGTTTCGCCATTACCGCAATTGTTCCAAGTGCCTTTGCACATCGTGCCGGAGGGGTCGGCAGCAGTTTGCAAAAGCGGATGGCCAGCTGCGGGGCCTGTCAGGGTCATGTCGGTTTGGGGAGTGATGCGACGATTGAGCGGGCTGTCTTTGACCACGTGCCAATGATTGCCCTGCTGGGCGATCTCTATCACAGAGATGCCGTGGGCCATCATGCCCTTGGCTATGTCATCGGTATTGGCGAATTTGGCATCCTCGCGATTACCCCAGATGATTTTACGGTTGGTGTATTCATTGTTTGCGGCCATGACGGTGCGGCCATTTTTGGTGAATATCGCCATGCCATCATTATTATCGCCAAAGGCCAGCGCCTGAGAGGCAGCGGTGCCGCGTGTGCTGTCGTCAAATTCCTGCCCTGAGGACCACAGCGGATCACCCCATAAAACAAGCGGTTGCCAGTCAAAGCCATCGGGCAGGGTGAGGGTGTCTGTGGTGTTGGCAGGCACCTGAGTAAAGCCGAAGCGATCGGTGGGGTTGGCGGTGGCGGTAGTGCTGGTGGCGTTTGCCTCTGGTGTCAGGGCTGTGGTGCCGACAAGAAAACTGCCCAGACCAAATGTCATGACGCCGCCTGCAAATCCCCGACGGGTAAGGGCGGTTTCAACAACGCGGTCAAAATCGTTTTCGATGGGACGAGGGTTGTTCAGGTCGTCTTGGTCATCAAAGGAGAGGTCGTTGAAATCCATGGGTGCTGCTCCGTTCTGGCGGCTTGCTGGCGGCCGATTATATAGTCTGTACGCGAATTTGTGCGCCATGACAGCCTAGGGCAGGGATGCATCAGTTTTTTGACGTTTGGGTTTCAGAAATGTGAAAACGCAAAACGCGCCCCAAGGTGGCGGGGCGCGTTATTGATGATGTTGCTATATGGGCCCGAATTTAGTGTGAATAAAGCCCACAAAAGGCGAAGCTGGCAACCGTGTTTAGGCGCCGACCATTCCCACAATTTCATAGGTTTGTTTCAGGATGGGTGCTGCGATGGCGCGGGCTTGGCCAGCACCATGGGCAAGGATTGCGTCGATCTCTGTTGTGTCCTGCATCAGGCGGGCCATTTCGGTGGAGATAGGCGCGAGTTTGGCCACGGCCAATTCTGCCAACATCGGTTTAAATTCGGAGAATTGCCGCCCGTTTACATCGCGCAGCACATCCTCGACCGACATATCGGCAAGGCCTGCGTAGATGTTCACAAGATTGCGCGCCTCTGGGCGATCCTCAAGACCTTTTACCTCGCTTGGCAGGCCCTCGGTATCGGTTTTGGCCTTGCGGATTTTCTTGGCGATGGTGTCGGCGTCATCGGTCATGTTCAGGCGGCTGGCGTCTGAGGGATCGGATTTCGACATTTTCTTGGAGCCATCCCGCAAGGACATGACGCGGGTTGCGGCCCCTTCGATCACGGGTTCGGTGATGGGGAAGAAATCAACGCCGTAGTCGTGGTTGAATTTGGTCGCGATATCGCGGGTCAGTTCCAGGTGTTGTTTTTGATCGTCTCCCACGGGCACATGGGTCGCATGGTAGACGAGAATATCGGCGGCCATCAGGGCAGGATAGGCCAAGAGGCCAAGCGAGGCGTTCTGAGCGTTTTTGCCGGCCTTGTCCTTGAACTGTGTCATGCGCTGCATCCAGCCCATGCGGGCGACGCAGTTGAAAATCCACGCCAATTGCGTGTGCTCGGGCACTTGGGATTGGTTGAACAGGATTGATTTATGCGGGTCCAGACCACTGGCAATGAAACCGGCACATAGTTCGCGCGTGGCGCGGCGCAGTTTCGCAGGATCCTGCCAGACAGAAATCGCGTGCAGATCGACCATGCAATACAGGGTCTGTGTGCCACTGTCCTGCATTTCTACAAACCGCTTAATCGCGCCAAGGTAATTGCCAAGGGTAAGCCCGCCGGAGGGCTGAATTCCCGAGAAGACCCGCGGCGTGAAAGAAGAGGACGATTGGAGCGCCTCGGTCATGGTATTTCTCCGTCTGGATTTATTGCTGTGCTTGGCTTACCCATGGCGTCTAATGCCGTCAAGGAAAGCCAAGAAAATCATGAGTGAGCAAAATACCCACGCCGTCAATCCGCTGCCCCCCGTTGTGGTGGCGTTGTTTCTGGTGCTGGTCGGGGTTGAGGTGATTTTATACCTTGGCAGTAAGGGCATTGTCGGGGGACCGCAGGCGATAGGCTGGCGGCAACAGATTGTGCAGCAATATGGATTTTCGGACCGGATTTTCCAATGGATGCTGGAGAATAGGCAATATCCGAGTGAGCATGTGATGCGGCTGTTTACCTATCAGTTTGTGCATACGGGATTTACCCATGCGGTGTTTTCGGGCGTGATGGTTTTGGCGATTGGCAAGATGGTTGGCGAGGTGTTTGCCGGTTGGGCGACGATGTTGATTTTTCTGCTGTCGGGGATTGTGGGCGCGTTGGTTTACGGTTTGGTTCTGGATACGCCTTTGTGGTTGATTGGGGCCTATCCCGGGATTTACGGGCTGATTGGCGCGTTTACGTTTTTGTTGTGGGTGCGGCTTGGGGCTGTGGGCGCAGGGCAGGCACGGGCGTTTACGTTGATCGGGTTCCTGCTGGGGATACAGTTGTTATTTGCGCTGGTGTTCGGGGGCAGCAAGGATTGGGTGGCGGATGTGGCCGGGTTTATCACCGGGTTTGGCATGTCGTTTTTGCTGGTGCCGGGGGGATGGGCCAAGATACGCGCGTTGATCCGGCGTGAGTGAGGCCTAGAATTTGAAATGTTGTGGGTGTTGCCCCGTCGGATGCCTCCGGCGGGGATATTTTTGCTCAGAAGAAGGGCGGAATGTTCACGCTAGATTGGTGCGCGGGTTATTTGCGGCGGAAATCTGAGGGTTGGAAGGCTTTGATGGCGAAACCGAGCGCGAAGTAGGTGAGGGTGCCTGACAGGATCAGGGCCGTCAGCGCGAGGTAGCGCCAGCCGGGCGTGCCTAGGGCGGGGCCAAGCAGCAGGGTTGCGGCCCAGAGTTCGACGCCCATCACGACAGAGACCAAGCAGATGCGCCAAATGCGGCGACGAAAGCGGGCGTCAAAGCGGGCGACATCGCCCATATTACGTGCGCCCCGGTGCAGGAGCGCAACCATCAGCCAAGCGGCCAATGTGGTGGCAATGGCGGGGGCAATCCAGCCGATCATGCGCGAGAGTCCGATGGCAATCACAGCATTCACGGCCATGGCCCAGAGGGCGTAGCGGAACGGGCTTTTGGTATCTTCGCGGGCGAAAAACAGCGGTTGTTGCAGTTTTTGCAGCACAAAGGCGGGCAGGCCGAGGCCATAGATCGCCACGGCCATGGCGATTGCAGCACTATCGTCGGCGGTGGCCTGGCCGCGTTCAAACAGGACCGAGACCAGCGGTAGGGGAATGATGATAAGCGCCACGGCGCAGGGTATGGTGAGAGCGAGGGCGATTTCGCCGGCGCGGGAAAACGCCTCGCGGGCACCGACGTCATCACGGGCCTTCAGGCGGCGCGACAGATCGGGCAGCAGCACGACGCCAACAGCGATGCCAACCACGCCAAGGGGCAGTTGATAGAGGCGGTCTGCGGCAAAGAGCCACCCCACTGCGTGATCAAAATGCGAGGCGACCTGTTGGCCGACCAGCAGGTTGATCTGTACCACACCGCCCGCCATGGCAGCAGGGATCGCGATTTTGGTGAGGCGTTTCAGGTCGGGCGTGATGCGGGGCAGACGCAGACGCAGCGGAAAGCCCGCGCGGGTGGCCGCAATAGCGACAAGGATAAATTGCGCAACGCCCGCAAATGGAATGGCCCAGACCAGCGCGCGGGCCACATCGGCCCCCAATTGATGGGCAATGACCATGGCCCCAACCAACAAGACATTTAGCAAAACCGGCGCAGCAGCGGCGGCGGCAAAGCGCCCGGTGGCGTTCAGCACACCCGACAAAAGGGCTGCCAGCGAGATAAACAGGATATAGGGGAATGCGATGCGGCCAAATTCGACCGACAGCCCAAATTGTTCCTGTCCGGCAAAGCCAGAGGCCAGCGCCCAGATCAACCACGGCATGGTAAGTTGCGCCAAGAGTGTCAGCACAATCAGAACCGTGGCCAGCCCCGCAAAGGCATCTTGGGCGAAACCTTGGGGGTCTTCTCCGCCCTCAAGTTTTTTGGAGAACATGGGGATAAAGGCCATGTTGAACGCGCCCTCGGCAAAGAAACGGCGGAACATGTTTGGCAGGCGAAAGGCGACGACATAGGCTTCGTATAAGGGGCCAGTGCCCAGCAGGCCCAAGATCATAACATCACGCACAAAGCCCAACAAACGGCTGGCCATGGTCCAACCGCCAACCGTAAGAAAGCTGCGTAAAAGCCGGATCGGTTTCACGAATGCGCCCTTTCGCTGCCTTTGGTGATCGCGTCGCGCAGACGTTTTTCCAAGGTGTCCTGTTTGGATTTGGTGTGGAATTTCAACCCGAACATATCCTTGACATAAAACGTATCGACCACCTGTTCGCCGTAGGTCGCGATGACGGCGGAGGCGATGTACACATTGGTATTGGCCAATGTGCGTGTGAGATCATAAAGCAGGCCCGCGCGGTCGCGGGTATCCACCTCGATGATGGTATAAATCTCGGAACCTTCGTTATCAAAGGTGATGGTGGTGGGCACGCGAAAGGCGCGCTCGCGTTTCTTGATTTTCTCGGGCGAGATAATGGCTTCGATGGTGATTTCTTCGCCGCGCAGGGCCTTGTGGATCATCTGGTGGAGGCGTTTCAGGCGGCTGACCTCATAGGGGCTGCCATCGGCATCCTGCACCCAAAAGGCCGCCGTGGCGTAGCCATCCTTGGAGGTATAGGTGCGGGCATCCACCACATTGGCGACAACCAGCGCCAGGGCGCCTGCAATGCGCGAGAAGATACCGGGGTGATCAGCCAAGGCAAAGCAGATGCGCGTTGCGTCACGATCGGTGTCGGGATGCAAATCCATCGCGACCTCATCATCAGACAGGTCTTTGAGCAGGCGGGCGAAAACCACATGGGCGGTGACATGCAACCCCTGCCAATAGGGATCATAGTGGCGGGCGGTCTCGATTTTGAGATCCTTGGCGGACCAGTCGGACAATTCGGCGCGCAGCAGTTTCTTGGCTTCGGCCCCGCGATGTTCACGGTTCAGGGCCTCCATACCATCCTCAAGGGCGGTGCGGGTCTGGTTATAAAGGGCGCGGATCAGGACGGCCTTCCAGTTGTTCCACGTATCGGGACCAACGCCGCGAATGTCGCAAACGGTGAGGATGGTCAGCAGATCCAGACGTTTGACGGTTTGCACGGCCTTGGCAAAGCCGCGAATGGTGCGCGGGTCAGAAACATCGCGTTTTTGCGCCACATCAGACATCAACAGGTGGTAGCGCACGAGCCATTCGACGGTCTCGCAGTCTGTTTTGCTAAGACCGAGGCGCGGGGCGACCTTGCGGGCGATTTGCGCGCCAAGGATAGAGTGGTCAATGTCGCGACCCTTGCCGATATCATGCAGGAGCATGGCGACAAATAAGACCTTTCGGTTCAGACCCTTACGCAGCAATCCCGAAGAAAGGGGGAGTTCATCCTCCAGCTCTTCGCGTTCGATCTGGGCAAAGTTTGAGATCACCTGAATCGTATGCTCATCCACGGTATAGGAATGGTACATGTTGAACTGCATCATCGCGACGATGGGTTCAAATTCGGGAATAAACGCCGATAGCACGCCCAATTCGTTCATGCGCCGGAGGGCGCGTTCTGGATTGCCGTGCTTGAGCAGCAGATCAAGAAAAATGCGCCGGGCCTCTTTGTTGTCGCGCATGTCATTGTCGATCAGATGCAGGTTGGCGGTGACCAGACGCATGGCATCGGGGTGGATCAAGAGACCTGTACGCAGGGCTTCCTCAAATACGCGCAGCAGGTTCAGTTTATCCTGTAGGAAAACCTCTGCATCCTCAACAGCGAGGCGATTGTGGATCACCTCATAGCCCGCTTTGATACGGGGGCGGCGGCGGAACATCCGCTCCATTAGCGGCGCTGCTTTGGCGTGGGAGGCCTCTAGTTTGGTGAGCAGAATGCGTGTCAAATCACCCACGGTGGTGGCATGGCGGAAATAGTCCTGCATGAAATGCTCTACCGCACGGCGCCCGCCCCTGTCGTAGTAACCCATCGCCTCGGCAACCATGACCTGCATATCAAAGGTCAGCTGCTCTGAGGGGCGTTTGTTGATCAGGTGCAGATGCGCGCGGGTGGCCCAGAGGAAATTTTCGGCGCGGGTGAACTCTTGGAATTCTTCCTCAAGAAACAGGCCAAGGTCGACCAATTCGGCAACATCATTCACATGGTAGACATATTTCGCGATCCAAAACAGCGATTGCAGATCACGCAGCCCGCCTTTGCCCTCTTTGACGTTGGGTTCAACAACATAGCGCTGTCCCTGCTTTTTATGGCGGGCGTCGCGCTCGGTTAGTTTAGCTTCGATGAATTCACGCTCGGTGCCCTCAAACAGTTCCTTTTGCAGACGCTCGTTTAATTCCGCAGCCAAGGGCGTGTGACCCATCAGAAAACGGTTTTCCAATAGGGCGGTGCGAATGGTGTAATCCTCAGTGCCGAGGCGCAAACAGTCCTTGATGGTGCGGCTGGCATGGCCGACCTTTAGGCGTAAATCCCACAGGATGTAGAGCATGGATTCAATCACGCTTTCGGCCCAAGCGGTGATTTTATAGGGGGTCAGAAATAGCAGATCGACATCAGATTGAGGCGCCATTTCGCCGCGCCCATAGCCACCAACCGCAAATAGCGCGATGCGCTCGCCCTCGGTTGGATTGGCGATTGGGTGCAGCCTGACCGTGGCCGTGTGATAGGCCGCAGCGATCAGGCAATCGGTCAGCCATGTATAGGCGCGCGTCATGGGGCGCGCATCAAAGGGACGCGCAGCAAAGCCCGTCGCAATCGCGGCCATGCCGGATTTTCGCGTGGCCAAAAGCAGGCTGACCACCTCGGCGCGCATTTCGCGGCTGTCTAGGGGTTTGGCGCATACCTCCAGCAATGCCGCGCCTTGGGTGGCGCGGTCAAATATGGCATCGGCATCACAGATCAGATCTGTGGGAGGGGTCGGGAAAACGGGAAAGCCGGGATTAGAATCCGGCGCCGCCGAAGCGTCTTGGGGCAGGGTCAATCACAACCACCTGTTTGTTCTGGATCGTCGCGATGGCGAGACCGCGTTCGTTTGTACCGTCTGGAAGGAGGCGGAAAACACCGTTAACCCCCTGAAATCCGGCGCTTTGAGTAAGAGCGGCTGCGGTCAACGCATCACTTTTTCCAGCCTTGACCAGCGCCCCAATAGCGGCGATGCCATCATAGGCTAGCCCGCCAATCGGATGGGGCTGCGCGCCATAAGCTGTTTGATAGCGGCTGCGAAACTGTGCGGCCAGCGTCGGATCAGGCATGGCGAACCAACCGCCCTGAACACCGGGGAGCGACAGGGTTTGCGCAGGAATATCCCAGCGGGTCAGACCGATGAATTGCGTGGTTGCGGGGCTTAGGCCCGCCTCGGGCAACATTTGCGAAAACAGCGGCAGCGCGCCTGATGTGTCGGCTGTCATAAAGATCGTGTCTGCCTGGCTTGAATCCGCAGTGGCGCGGATTTGGCTGACAGCATTCACAACGCCCTGCTGAGAAAAATCGTATGAGACCACACCCGCTCCGGCGATGGAGGTTTTGTTGATCGCGTTTACCGCAGCATTGCGCCCTTGGTGACCCGATACATTGTCGGCGTGCACGATCAGCATGCGATTTTTGCCGTTGCGGCTGGCGTAACTTACCAACCGGTTGGCGGTGTTCTGAAAGGTTGGCCCCAGGACAAAGACGTTACCGCCTGCGATTGTGGTGTTGTTGGAGAAGGACAGAACATTGACGCCCTTTTTCGCAGCAGCCACACCCGCGGCATTCGCGGCCTCGGCAAACACCGGGCCCAGAATGATTTTTGCGCCGTCATTCACAGCGGTTGCCGCCGCAGCTTGTGCGGTGGCGGCATTGCCCCCCGTTGCATAAATGCGCAGATCAATTTGCACGCCATCCAAATCGCTGATGGCGAGGCGTGCGGCGTTCTCAAGGCTTTGCGCGAGCAACGCATCACCGGATTGGTTTGATCCTTTGGGAACCAGCAAAGCAACAGGCACAGGCGCATCGGTATTGATGGAGGGACCACCGCCAAGCGTCGTTGGCTCACATGCAGCAACGAGGGCAAATGTGGCAACTGCCAGCGCAGCCCCTTTTAGAAACTTGCGGGCGGGGGTAAAAACAGCGAACATGAGATCAATCCTCGGGTCTGGTCCCAGATATGGGCGTGGGTCTGGGTCGGGTCTGGACGGGTGCCCATCGGGCATATACCTGCAGTCGTGAGACCGCCTTGGGGGTTGATCATAAACGTCAGAAAAATTGGGTCCAGCTTTGAATCATCAAATCCAGAGATTGCAGCCGGGGTTGTACTTTGTCGCAACACCTATTGGCACCGCGCGGGACATCACGCTGCGTGCGTTAGATATTTTGGCCAGCGCGGATGTGATCGCGGCCGAGGATACGCGCTCGCTTCGGCGGTTATTGGAGATTCATGGCGTGCCATTGGCCGGGCGCAATGTGATTGCCTATCATGATCACAGCAGTGCAGGGGTGCGCGCCAAGCTGCTGGGGATGGTCGCGGAGGGCAAATCTGTCGCCTACGCGAGCGAGGCAGGCACACCGTTGATCGCCGATCCGGGCTATCATTTGTCCAAAGACGCGTCTGAGGCCGAATTAATGGTGACATCCGCGCCCGGACCCTCTGCGATTATTACCGCGCTGACATTGGCGGGCCTGCCGACGGATGCGTTTTTCTTTGCCGGTTTTTTGCCTAATGCCAAGGGCGCGCGGCGCGCGGGCCTTGAGGCACTGCGCGAGGTGCCGGGCACATTGGTGTTTTACGAATCACCAAAACGGGTTGCCGAGATGGTAAAGGATGCGGCTCTTGTGCTGGGCGGCACACGGCAGGCGGTGATGTGTCGTGAGTTGACCAAAAAATTTGAAGAGGTGCGCCGCGGCACGCTGGATGAGTTGGCAGAGTCGCTGCGTGGGCAGAATGTCAAAGGCGAAGTGGTTGTATTGATTGACCGACCCGGCAGCGAGGCGGTGAATGCAGGTGACATTGAGGGCGCGTTGTTACAGGCGCTGTCCAGCATGTCGGTGCGTGATGCCTCTGAGGTGGTGGCGCAAGGATTTGGCGTGAATAAACGGAAAGTTTACCAGATGGCCCTCAAACTAGGGACGCAATCTAAGCTGGAGGACGGCTGAGCGTAACTATCGGCAAAGAGTGAGGGTCTGATGAACGCCTATTCAGATGACATGCATCATCGCGGAAAGACAAGTAATCTGGCCGGGGATGCAGCAGAGCGCGCGGTTGCGCGGCTGTATGAACGCATGGGAATGCGCGTGGCGGAGCGTCGCTGGCGCGGCGAAGGTGGTGAAATCGACCTGATTGTGCGCCAAGGGGCAACTGTGATTTTTGTTGAGGTAAAGAAAAGCCGCGATTTCGCGCGTGCTGCGCAACGAATTCAGGCACGGCAGGTTGCGCGGATCATGACGACGGCTTCGGAGTTTTTAAAATGGGAACCAGCCGGGCAAATGACCGAAACCCGGTTTGATGTGGCATTGGTGAACCGCGCAGGCGAGGTCGAGTTGATCGAAAACGCCTTTCAGGATTTCTAAGTGGGTCAGGTTTACACAGCCTAGCGCAGCAGATTTTCGCGACATGTTTGGGCGTCAGCCATTGCATGGGTCAGGGTCATGGGCCATGTAATGGGCAAATGTAGCGAGGTATGCCCATGAAATCTCTGAAAATCGCCTTTCAGATGGACCCGATCCAATCTGTTGATATCAACGCAGATAGCTCCTTTCGTCTTGCCGAAGAGGCGCAGGCGCGTGGACATACGTTGTTTTTCTATGCACCGGACAATCTTGCCTTTGAAGAGGGGGAGATCACCGCGCGGGGCCAAAGCATGGTGGTGCGCCGTGAACAGGGAAATCACGTGGATTTAGGCCCGCAAGAGCGGGTTAATCTGGCCGATTTTGATGTGATTTGGCTGCGCCAAGATCCGCCATTTGATATGCATTACATCACCTCCACGCATTTGCTGGATAAATTGGCCGGGCAGGTCTTGGTGGTGAATGATCCGTTCTGGGTGCGTAACTATCCCGAAAAACTATTGGTGCTGGATTTTCCTGAGTTGACGCCACCGACCACAGTCGCGCGTAATCTGGAAACGATCAAAGAATTCAAAGCCAAGCATAAGGATGTGATCCTAAAGCCGCTATATGGCAATGGCGGTGCGGGCGTGTTCCGGTTGGATGCAAATGACCGAAATCTTACCAGTTTACACGAGCTGTTCAGCGGATTTAGCCGCGAACCGCTGATTGTGCAGAAATTTCTGCCAGACGTGAGCAATGGCGATAAACGCGTGATTTTGGTCGATGGGGAGCCTGTGGGTGCCATCAACCGGGTGCCAGCAGAAGGTGAAACGCGATCAAATATGCATGTTGGTGGACGCCCCGAAAAGATAAGCCTAAGCGCGCGTGACCTAGAGATTTGCGCCGCCATTGGCCCCTTGTTGAAAGAAAAAGGGCAGGTTTTTGTTGGCATTGATGTGATCGGCGACTACCTGACGGAAATCAACGTCACCTCCCCCACGGGTATCCAAGAGCTGGAGCGTTTTGACGGTGTCAATATCGCCGAAAAAATCTGGCAGGCGATTGAGGCAAAAATTACCTAATGTCGTGGCAGATGCGCCTGATTGCCGGATCAATGCGGCCCATGGTGCGTGCAGTGATGGCGCGGGCGACTGATCCGGCCCCTTTACGGCGCCATTTTGATCGCTCGGCGGCGTGGTTTTTTCGCGCGCCTCGGGCAGTGCATACATGGCAAGACGCGGGCGCATCTGGGTTGTGGATACAGTCGGGCACGCCCGCCGTGCGTCGGGTGATCCTGTATTTCCATGGTGGCGGCTACATCTGTGGCAGCGCAAAAACCCATACCAAATTGATTGCCCGACTTAGCCGTATGAGCGGCATCAGGGCCTATGCGCCCGACTATCGTTTGGCACCAGAACATCCCATGCCCGCCGCCTTACAAGATGCCGAGGATGCTTGGAACTATCTGATATCAAAGGGGTATCTCCCCTCAGATATTGTGCTTGGTGGCGATAGTGCAGGGGGCGGTTTGGCGCTATTGCTGCTGTCACGGCTTTGCCAACGTGGCACGCCCCCGGCGATGGTATTCGGGTGGTCGCCCTTTTGCGATATGACATTTTCGGGCGCATCGGTCGTTGAGAATGGAAAAAAGGATCACTTTTTCCCCGGCGATAGGGTGCATGTCTTGGGCGAGATGATTTTGGCGCAGGGCGATCCATCTGATCCCCAAGTTTCGCCGCTGTTTGCGCAGTTTCCAGAGTGCCCGCCGGTCTTATTACAGGTCTCTGACAGTGAAATTATGCGCGATGATAGCTACCGAATGGCGGACAAATTGCGCGAATTTGATGCGCGGATTGATCTGCAAACATGGCAAGACGCGCCGCATGTCTGGCAAATGTTTGATGGCTGGTTCCCTGAGGCGCGCGCCGCAATTGGTCAAACATCCGAGTGGATTAACGCCCGATTTTCAGGTCAGGCGATAGCTGATCGCCTCCGCGATATGGGGGCGTAAAACGGCGCTGCTGCCTTCCAAATCGGCGATGGTGCGCGCAACACGCAACACCCGATGATATCCCCGCGCCGAAAGCCCGAATTTCTCGGCCACTTTGGTTAGCATTTCGCGGCCCTCGGTGTCCGGGGTCGCGATTTCCTCCAAAACTTCTCCCTGCGCATCGGCGTTCACGCGCATATGTGGATGACCCTCAAACCGCTGCGTTTGGATATCACGCGCGGCGGCGACGCGGGCCGCAACGGTTTCTGATGTTTCGCCATTTGCGGGCAGATCAAGGTCGGAGTAGGCGACCGGCGGCACCTCGATACGCAGGTCAAGTCGGTCAATCAAGGGGCCGGAAATACGCCCCAGATATTCGTCACCACAAAGGGGAACGCGCGCGCAGGCCCGTGCCGGATCATACATAAAGCCGCATTTACAGGGGTTTGCCGCAGCCACCAGCATGAACCGACAGGGATAATTTACATGCGCATTGGCCCGCGCAATCATGATTTCACCGGTTTCCATCGGTTGGCGCAGTGTTTCCAGAACGGATCGGGGGAATTCGGGGAATTCATCCATGAACAACACCCCGTTATGGGCAAGACTGATTTCACCGGGAGAGGCCCGGCGTCCGCCCCCGACAATGGCCGCCATGGAGGCCGTGTGATGGGGCTCGCGAAAGGGGCGTGCGCGCGAAATCCCGCCCTGATCCAGCAACCCCGCGATGGAATGAACCATGCTCGTTTCCAAGGCCTCAGCGGCGCTGAGTGGCGGGAGGATCGTTGGCAGGCGCGCGGCGAGCATGGATTTTCCTGATCCCGGCGTGCCGATCATAAACAGATGATGACGTCCGGCGGCTGCGATTTCCAACGCACGCTTGGCGCGCTCTTGGCCCTTAACATCGCGCAAATCGCACGACCCTGGATCAAGGTTGACCTCGCCGGGCAGGCTGGGCGATAGGGGGGCCTGACCGGTATAATGCCGGATCACATCGGCAAGACAATTTGCGCCCAAGACTTGCGCAGCACCGACCCAAGCGGCCTCTGGTCCGGATGATTTTGGGCATAACAGCGTACGACTGCCCTCGGCGGCATTCATGGCTGCGGGCAAGGCGCCGTTCACCGCAACAAGAGAGCCATCAAGACTGAGTTCCCCCAAAGACACCGTGCCTTCGGCCGCATCTTTGGGGATAATGTCCAATGCCGCCAACAGCGCCACGGCAATGGGCAGGTCAAAATGGCTGCCTTCTTTAGGGAGATCAGCGGGCGAAAGGTTAATGGTGATCCGCTTGGAGGGGAGCGCAATCGCCATTGATGCCAGTGCTGAACGAACCCGCTCACGGGCCTCGGAGACGGCCTTGTCTGGCAGGCCAACGATAGAAAACGCTGGTAGACCGGGGGTTACGGCGCATTGCACTTCTACCTGATGGGCCTCAACACCTTGAAAGGCGACCGTATAGGCGCGTGCGACCATTCCTCTCCCCCTTCAACAGCGTTAACCAATATGAACAGGGCTATAACGGCTTGGTTACAAAGTGGTTAACGTACTCTCCTCAAGATCAGCACGCCAAAACCAAACCTCAAAATAGAGGCACCAACCGCGCGCGTTAGCGCGCGGCCCGGCCCAACGCTTTTGGTCACATCTTTGATGTGGCTCAAAGGGGCGGGAGCACCCCGTTGTCCGTCAATTGTTAGGGTAAAAATTACGTGGGATCAGGCCAGTTGGTTGTTGGGTAACCCTTTGCATACCACGGTAACGTCTCCCCGCCAGCCAAGCCCATGGCGCGCCATTTTTGAAACGCGGGATCGGCTAAATGCGCATCAACATAGGCGCGCGCCTCTGCTGAAACTGGCAAATTATACCCGGCAATTCTGGCAGCCACGGGCGCAAAAAACGCATCTGCCGCAGAATATTCACCACATAACCACGGTGTGTCTGAGGCGATATTTGCCCGCGCATGCGCCCAGATCACCTCAAGCCGCGTAAGATCGGCTTTCACAGCCTCACTTGGTTGGCTATCAGAATAGGCCGTGCGCAAATTCATCGGGCAATCGCCACGTAATGCCATGAAACCAGAGTGCATTTCACTGGCAAGCGTGCGCGCAGTCGCACGCGCAAACGGATCTCTGGGCCAGATGCCTGCCTCTGGATGTCGCGTGGCCAACTCCTCAGCCATCGCAAGACTGTCTGACACCACGGCCCCTTCAGGCATGCGAACCGCAGGCACTGTTTTAGCCGGGGCAAGCTCTGGCATTTGTTCTGCAACACTTGCTTCGGCGTGAAAATCTAACATGACGGTCGAAAAGGGGATGCCAAAGCGTTCAAACAGCAACCAGCCCCGCAAGGACCACGAAGAATAGGCGTAATCGCCAAGGATCAATGAATAAGTCATGGCACCACCTTATCGCGATTCCATCCATCAGAAAAACGAAAGACGGTGAAGCCCCTCATCACGGATTGTGATTGATGTCGCCAACACGCCATCCGGTCTGGGTGATCTGAACATCCGTGACCGAGAGGTTATCAATCTTATGCCCAAAGGCCTGATAGGCCGTGATGCCCGCGGCGCGTTGCACTTGGGTCAGGATCACGCCAAAATGCGCCACGATCACAATATCGGCTCCAGAATTGGCCTCTACCTGCCTTGTGACCAAACGATCGACCACGGTATTCACGCGCGCCCTGATGTCGTTCCAGCTTTCGCCATTTGGCGGGCTGATTTCGCCGGGCGTTTCCCAATAGGCGCGGATGTGTTCCTGATCCTTAATCTCGTCAAAACGTTGCAACTCCCAATCGCCGAAATTGATTTCGCGTAGATCAGGATCATGGGGCAGGCGACGACGCTCTCCTTGGATCGCATCCGCCGTGGCCTTGGCGCGCGACAAATCAGAACTGATGATAACGGCATCTGACGGTAAATAGGCGTCTAGCCGAGCCAGCGCGGCAGTGTCGGACAAATCGGCCGGTAAATCGGACCAGCCCACCAATGTTTTGGCATGGGTCGGCCCGTGGCGCACGAGGTAAACCTTTGTCATGGCAATGTCCCCTTAAGCACTTGCGGCAGGCCTGCTATGACAAAAATTGCCGTATCTGCCACGGCAGCCAAGCGTTGGTTTAGTTTTCCCTGCGCATCGCGAAACTGTCGCGCCAGTTTGTTGTCCGGCACAATACCCATCCCAACCTCGTTTGAAACAACCACAACGCGCCCCTTACAGGCGGAAAATGCTGCAATCATTTGGTCGGTTTTTTGGGCTAAATCATGCTGAGCAAGCATATGATTGGACAGCCACATCGTGGCGCAATCAAACAAGACGACCTGATCAGACGTTACCGACGCAAGGGCCGCGGTTGGGTCCAGCGGGGTTTCATGGGTCTCCCAGTCTGATCCACGCATTTTCAGGTGATCTGCAACCTTGATCCGCATCTCATCGTCATAAACCTGCGCCGTGGCGATATAAACACGCGGGGCACCAGTGGCAAAAATCACCTGCTCGGCAAAGGCTGATTTCCCCGACGCCGCACCGCCCAGAACAAGTGTCAATTTTGCTAGCATGTCGGGGGCCTTTGTCATTGCCGCTGTCCTGATCGAACGATGCATCCTGCTAAATTCGTGCATTGAGCGCAAGGCATGATCGCAGGCACGCCATGCGCAAATAGGCTTGCTTGTTTCCCGCGACGTGAAAGCCTAATGTCAGGATTAACACAGCCTGCCGCGCGCAGCGATAATTTAGCCAAGAGGCGCTAAGATGCTAGAAGATAAACGTATTCTGCTGATCATCGGTGGCGGTATCGCGGCCTATAAATCGTTGGATCTGATCCGGCAATTGCGCAAGCGCGGCGCGCATGTAACCCCCGTTTTGACCAAGGCAGCACAAGAGTTTGTGACGCCCTTGTCTGTTGCGGCCTTGGCTGGCGAAAAGGTATTTACCGATCTGTTTGACCTGACGGATGAGGCCGAAATGGGCCATATCCAATTGTCACGCTCGGCGGATTTGGTTGTGGTGGCCCCTGTCACGGCGGATTTGATGGCTAAGATGGCGTCAGGCTTGGCGAACGATCTGGCTTCAACCCTATTGATGGCGACGGATACGCAGGTTTTACTGGCCCCTGCTATGAATGTGCGCATGTGGGAGCACGCGGCGACGCAGCGCAATCTTGCGACCTTACAGAATGACGGGATCATGTTTGTCGGGCCAAATTCCGGTGATATGGCATGTGGCGAATTTGGCCCCGGTCGCATGTCGGAACCAGCTGAGATTGTCACCGCGATTGAAGGCGCGCTGTCGGGCGGGCCATTATCTGGGCAACGAATTTTGGTGACATCTGGCCCCACGCATGAACCGATTGACCCCGTGCGCTACATCGCCAATCGCTCCTCCGGGGCGCAGGGCACCGCGATTGCGCGCGCTTTGGCCGCGTTGGGGGCTGAAGTGATTTTTGTCACTGGCCCCGCGGATGAACCGCGTCCAACTGGTGTACAAGTGACCGAGGTGCAAACCGCAGCTGAGATGCTCGCAGCGGTCGAAAGCGCCTTGCCCGCGGATGCGGCTGTGTTTGCAGCAGCCGTTGCCGATTGGCGCGTGGCCACAGCCAGCGATAGTAAAATCAAAAAGCAAAACGGTGCCTTGCCCAGCCTTGAGTTTGCGGAAAATACCGATATTTTGGCGCGCGTGTCACAGATGGCGCAGGGGCGCCCCGCGCTGGTTGTGGGGTTTGCTGCGGAAACCGATGATGTCATAGCCAATGCCACCGCCAAACGTCTGCGCAAGCAATGCGATTGGATCGTGGCCAATGATGTCAGCCCGGAAACTGGCATCATGGGCGGGCGCGAAAACGCGGTTGTGGTGATCTCTGATGCGGGTGCCGACCCTTGGCCGCGCATGGGCAAAGACGCCGTTGCGACAAAGCTGGCGGCGCGAATTGCTGCGGCTTTGACCGATACAAATACCTGAGAATTGGGGGCTGATGTGGTTGCCATCAAACTAAGCTGGACCGAGGATGCGGACCAAGAAATTGCCCTGCCTGCCTATGAAACGGCCGGGGCAGCTGGCGCCGATTTACGGGCGAATTTTCCACATAATCAACGGGATGGCCTATGTGTTGCGCCCGGACAACGGGTTTTGGTGCCCACAGGCCTCCGGCTGGAAATCCCCTTGGGATATGAGGTGCAATTGCGTCCGCGCTCTGGTTTGGCGCTGAAAAACGGGATCACACTCCCCAATAGCCCAGGCACTATTGATAGCGATTATCGCGGCCCATTGGGGGTGATTGTAATGAATGCGGGCGACGCAGAATTTCTCATCACCCACGGCGCGCGTATTGCCCAAATGGTCGTGGCACCCGTTGTGCAGGCAGATTTTGAGATGGCGGATGACCTTGGCGCGACTGCGCGGGGCGAAGGTGGCTTTGGCTCAACCGGGGTGGTGTGATGGTGCTAATATTTGGCCTGTTTGCTGTCGTGTGGTGGGGGGGAGCAGCGGTAAACGTGCCCAAATCTGCCCGTTGGGGTGTGATTTTCCTGATTTATATTGCGGTCCTGGGCATCCAATTTGTGTTCCCAATCGCGCACCCTTTGCGCGTGATATCTGGGGGAGGCAGCGTTTTCTGGCTATCAGTTGGTGTGACTTTCGGCGTGATCTGGGCCTATCGGGCGGGACTGAATTGGCTACGGGATCGCGCGGCCCCCGCCACTGAAACCGCCCAAGTAGGCCCGTTTTCAGATGCCGAATTAACCCGTTACGCGCGTCACATTGTTTTGCGCGAAGTGGGCGGCATGGGGCAGACGAAACTAAAAGACGCCCGCGTGTTGGTGATCGGGGCAGGTGGGCTTGGCTCACCGGCATTGATGTATTTGGCGGCAGCGGGCGTGGGCACCATTGGTGTGGTGGATGATGATGACGTCGATAGCTCTAACTTGCAACGCCAAGTGATCCATTTTGACAAGGACATCGGCGAGCCCAAGGTACATTCTGCCGCCGAAAAGATGCGCGAAATCAACCCCTTTGTGACGGTCAAACCCTATCGCAGACGTTTGGATGAAACGAGTGCTACTGCCCTATTTGCCGACTATGATTTGGTTCTGGATGGCACCGATAATTTTGCGACGCGCTATCTGATAAACCAGACCTGTGTGGCACAGGGGATTCCGTTGATTTCCGGTGCGCTAACACAATGGGAGGGGCAGCTAAGTGTGTTTGATCCCAAACGCAAAACTCCTTGTTATCAATGCATTTTCCCAGAGGCTCCCGCCGCTGATCTGGCTCCTAATTGCGCGGAGGCAGGGGTCATGGGACCCTTGCCGGGCATCATCGGATCAATGATGGCGTTAGAGGCGGTGAAGCTGATTTCAGGCGCTGGCCAGCCCTTATTGGGCGAGATGCTGATCTTTGATGGTTTATACGGTGAGACGCGCAAAATCGGGCTGAAACCGCGCGCAGATTGCCCGATTTGCGGCGGCAAATAGGGATCTTTCGCGGGAGGGTGCCTGCAGTGGCATTCTGGCGTTGCGAATTTTTGCCACCGAATTAGGGTGACATCCAAAGGAGACCCCCATGACCAACGCTTTGCTTTCTGACTGGACCACCCCGTTTCAGTTGGCCCCGTTTGATGTGATTTCAGATGATGATTTCGCCCCTGCACTTGAGGTCGCTCTAACGGCGCATCAAGCAGAGATTGAGGCGATTGCCACCAATAAATCCCCCGCCACCTTTGCCAATACGATTGAGGCATTGGAAGCCGCGGGCGGTGATTTGGACAAGGTTCTATCGGTGTTCTTCACCGTCGCCGGTGCCGAAAGCACCCCGGCACGCGAGGCATTGCAGCGGGATTTTTCGCCAAAATTGGCCGCACATGGCGCGATGATTTCATCAAACAAGGCCCTGTTTGCCCGTATCGCAACCGTGTGGAACGCGCGTGAAGCAACGCCCTTAACGTCCGAGCAACAGCGCGTTCTGATGCTGACTCATCGTGGTTTTTTACGAGGCGGTGCCGCCCTTGACGGGGCAGCGGATGAACGCATGAAGGCGATCAAATCCCGTTTGGCCGTTTTGGGGACGCAGTTCACGCAAAACCTGTTGGCGGATGAGCGTGAATGGGTCATGCCCCTGGCCGAAACTGATCTGGAAGGGTTGCCCGCATTTGTCGTTTCTGCGGCGCGTGCGGCGGGCGAGGAAAAGGGCGCAGATGGCCCGGTTGTGACATTGTCGCGCTCGTTGATTGTGCCGTTTTTGCAGTTTTCCGCGCGGCGTGATCTGCGCGAGGTGGCTTTTGCGGCTTGGACCGCGCGCGGTGCCAATGGCGGGGATACCGATAACCGCGCGATTGCAGGCGAAACCTTGGCGCTACGACAAGAGCGCGCGCAGCTCCTCGGCTATGACAGTTTCGCCGCCTATAAGCTGGAAACTGAGATGGCCAAAACGCCAGAGGCCGTGCGCGAATTGCTGATGGCCGTCTGGGAACCCGCCAAGGCGCAGGCAGGTGCGGATGCGGCGGTATTGACTGATATGATGCATGCAGATGGCATCAATGGTGATCTTGAGGCGTGGGATTGGCGATACTACGCAGAGAAACGGCGCAAGGCAGAGCATGATTTGGACGAGGCTGCGCTGAAGCCCTACCTGCAATTGGACCGGATGATAGAGGCCGCGTTTGATTGCGCCACGCGCTTGTTTGGATTGCAGTTCACGCCCCTTGATGTGCCTTTGTATCACGCCGATTGCCGCGCCTGGGAGGTGACGCGAGATGGCGCGCACGTGGCTGTATTCATTGGGGATTACTTCGCCCGTGGCTCAAAACGCTCGGGTGCTTGGTGCTCTGCGATGCGGGGGCAGGCGACATTTCCAGCCGTGCAGGCCCCTGTGGTGATCAACGTCTGTAACTTTGCGAAATCTGATCCGGCGTTGCTGTCCTATGATGATGCGCGCACGTTGTTCCATGAATTCGGCCATGCACTGCACCAAATGCTATCCAATGTGCGCTATGAAAGCATTTCAGGCACGTCTGTTGCACGGGATTTTGTCGAACTGCCCAGCCAGCTGTATGAACATTGGCTGGAGGTGCCCGAGGTGCTGCGCCGCTTTGCGACCCACGCCGAAACCGGCGAGGCAATGCCCGAGGCGCTGCTTGAAAAAGTGCTTAAGGCTGCGAATTTCGACATGGGGTTTCAGACGGTGGAATATGTCGCCTCAGCACTTGTTGATTTGGCGTTTCATCAGGGGGATGCACCGGCTGATCCGATGGCACAGCAATCGCAGGTATTGGCGGACCTTGGCATGCCACACGCGATTAAAATGCGCCACGCCACACCGCAATTTGCGCATGTGTTTTCGGGCGACGGATATGCCTCTGGCTACTACAGCTACATGTGGTCAGAGGTGATGGACGCGGATGCATTTGCCGCATTTGAAGAGGCTGGCGATGCCTTTGATCCGGCAATGGCCCGCGCGCTGGAAGAGAACATTCTATCCACCGGCGGCTCGGTTGAGGCGGATCAGCTTTATCTGCAATTTCGGGGTCGCTTGCCCGGGGTCAATGCGCTGCTAAAAGGGCGCGGACTGCAAAGCATTTAGGGCAAACCATCGCCGCATGATGCAACGTCGCGCCGCGCATAGCGCGGCGCCCGGCCCAACGCCGTTAAATGTCGCGGGCTTTGCCCGGGGCTTTCGGGGGCGGGAGCGCCCCTTCAATAATCAGAACGTCTGATCGTAATCGCCAACCAACTCTTCAGTGCGAATAACCGCATCAATATCGGCAAAGATCGCGCGCAACTCCGCGTCACTTTCGCTGCTTTCACAGACCACGACCAAATTGGGCGTATTTGATGACGCACGTACCAATCCCCAGCTGCCATTGTCCAAAATCACCCGCGCGCCATTCACGGTGACAACCTCTTTGATTGTACGGCCTGCCAGCATCTCACCGGCATTTCCTTTGGCAACCAGCTTGTCCACCAACCGTGCCAACACATCGTATTTTTCGGTATCAGCACAATAGGGCGACATCGTCGGCGTGCTATAGGTGACAGGTAATGCCTTGCGCAGATCCGACATTTTCATATCTGGATTGCGATCCATCAGTTTGCAAATCTCAACGGCCACGCGCATGCCGCAGTCATATCCGCGTCCAATCGGTTCCGCCAAAAAGTAGTGACCGGATTTCTCAAACCCTGCCAACGCGCCCAGCTCTTTCACCCGGCGTTTCATATGGCTGTGTCCGGTTTTCCAATAATCTGCCTTGGCCCCGTTTTTTATCAATTCAGGGTCCGACGCATAAAGCCCGGTTGATTTCACATCGGCCACAAAGGTCGAATTTGGGTACATTTTGGACAGATCACGCGCCATGATCACGCCAACCTTATCGGCGAAAATCTCTTCGCCCTCATCATCGACAACACCGCAGCGATCGCCATCCCCATCAAATCCCAGCGCCATATCAGCGCCTGACGCTTTGACAGAGGCCGACATGTCATGCAGCATTTCCATCGCTTCGGGATTGGGATTGTAATGCGGGAAGGTGTAATCCAGCTCATTATGCGAGGGCACGATTTCCACGCCCATCCGCGCGAATAGTTCGGGCGCAAAGGCTGCCGCCGTGCCGTTGCCCGTGGCACAGACAATTTTCAGTGGCCGCGATAGTTTGAAATCACCGATCAGATCATCCAAATAGGCCTCGCGCACGCCGTCGACAAATTCATATTTGCCGCCCTCATGCGCCTCGCCTTCACCACTTAGCACGATATCGCGCAGCTCGTTCATTTCATCGGGGCCGTGGGTCAGCGGGCGTTCAAACCCCATTTTTACCCCGGTCCAACCGTTGGGATTGTGGCTGGCTGTCACCATCGCTACGGCAGGCACATCCAGATGGAATTGCGCGAAATAGGCCATAGGCGATAGGGCAGGGCCGATGTCTTTGACGTGGATACCAGCCTGCATCAACCCTAGGATCAGGGCGTTTTTGATCGTCAGCGAATACTCGCGGTAATCATTGCCGACAGCGATCACGGGCGGGATGCCCCGACGCCGCATCTGCGTGCCCAATCCCATGCCAAGCGCGGTCATGCCCGGCAGGTTGATTTCCTCGGGGTATTTCCAGCGCGCGTCATATTCGCGAAAGCCCGTAGGCTTAATCATCGGGTCACGCAGGAATTCCCATGTGTTCAGGCGAACCTCGGATGCGGGGATGGTCATTGCACTACGGCCTTTCGAAAAATTACAAAGAAATTGGGTTTGCCTTGGCAAGGCGATCAAATTGCATCAGCGTTTCAATCAGCGCCGGCATTTGATCCAGATATATCATATTTGGCCCATCTGAGGGCGCGGTGTCGGGATCCTCGTGTGTTTCGATAAACACCGCTGCCACACCCAGCGAAACTGCCGCGCGTGCCATCACGGGGGCAAATTCGCGCTGCCCACCAGAGCTGCCGCCTTGCCCACCGGGTTGCTGAACCGAATGGGTCGCATCCATCACAACAGGATAACCCGTTTGCGCCATACGCGGCAGTCCACGCATATCGGTAACAAGCGTGTTATAGCCAAACGAGGTGCCCCGTTCGGTCAGCATAATCCGAGAATTTCCGGTGCTTTCGACCTTGGTAACCACGTTATCCATATCCCAAGGCGCCAGAAACTGACCTTTTTTAATATTGATCACGGCACCGGTTTTCCCAGCAGCCAACAACAAATCGGTTTGCCGGCAAAGGAACGCAGGTATCTGCAACACATCCACTGCATCGGCCGCGGCCGCACATTGTGCTTCGGAATGCACATCCGTCAGGGTTGGCACGCCAATCGCCTTGCCAACGTCCTGCATGATTTTCAGACCCGCATCCAGACCCAGCCCACGCGTGCCCGCAACAGATGTGCGGTTGGCCTTGTCATATGACGCCTTAAAGATGAACTGCGCACCAGCCGCATCGCAGGCTTCTTTCATCTTGCCCGCGATCATCTGCGCGTGGTCCGCACTTTCCAATTGGCACGGCCCGGCAATAAGTGTGAGGGGCTGATCGTTTGCGACCGTCAGGTCACCGATTTGAACTTGTTTCATGCTACGAAGATACCTGTTCCCTGAGGATGGACGCTGTAAGCGAGATCATCAGGTAGATGCCCGAAAAGATCAAAAAGGCCAAGACCGTGTTTTCAAATGAGCGGGGATATGACGGATCTTCTGAAGCAACCGGTTTGACGTTGGTGGTTAGATAGCGAACCTGACGGTTGGCCTCCATCTCGGTTTGTTTCACGCTTTGCAGGGCGTTTTGCAAAAACAGATCCGCCGTGGCCAGATCTGCCTGTGCAATTTGGATCTGAACGCTTTGCTCAGCGAGTGAGGCTTCGCCCCCAGAGGCATCCTGCATCTTGGATTTCAGCAAGGTCAGCTGGTTTACCAAACGGCGAATGTCACCTTGGGCACCATCGACACGGGCCTTGTTCGGGCGCGAGTTGTCCAATAGCTGCTGCAAGAACAGTTCTTTTTCCAGCAGTTGCACTTCAATATTGTTGATTTGCGACCGCAGGCTGGCGATCACGCCCTCAGGGTCCAACAGGGTTTGACTTTGGATTTCAACAAGCTTGGTTTGGGCGGTACGGCGCTCCACTTTGGCCTCTTCCAGGGTGATGCGTGCTTGGCCCATCTGGTCATTACGTTTGTTCAGTGACAACTCGTCAATGCGGGTTTCTGCGTAATTGATCAGGCCAATAGACATGCGTTCGCTCAGGTCAGGAGTTGGCGCGCTCACTTCCATTCGGATGACGCCTTCGGTCGGGTCATACCCAACTTTGACGTATTTCTTGTACAGCTTATAGGCCTGCTCATTTGACGGATTCGGGTCAAGCCGTTGCAACGGGTCCACAGATAGATCGGCAAAGTAGCTTTTGAAACCAACATCATTGTCCAGGCGGATCATAACCTCCTTGGATTGGAGAAACGATTGCGTGGCAACCGAATCCTGACTGGTGGCAAGGGACGAGCCGCTAAAGAGGCCGCCAAGCCCGCCGCCGCTGCCTTCGGCCTGAATAATCAGGAATTCGGATTTGGTGGCATACATCGGTGTGGCGATGACATAAAAATACCAGCCAGCGACCAGCGTCGGCAAAAAGACAAAAGCAACCAGCCGGGATAGCAGCAGGACAAGCTTGCGACGGCGGCGTGTTGCGATGTCGCGCTGAATTTTGCCGATTTCATGCACCCGACGTTCCGAGGGTGACATGGTCTCGGTTGAGGGGAGCTGGTTTTTGTCATGCGACATGGTTTGGGGCAGCTGAATCTTGGGCATGCCACTGTCTTTGCCTTTTGAGCCGGCACTGGGCACCACAAGCTCCAGCATGTTGGTGCGCTGGAATGGATCAATGCCGTCTTCGCGCAGCAATCGCACTGCGTCATAATCAGATGTCGCGGCCAGCCCGTGTTTTTGCGCCACACGACGCGCCATGCGCAGTTGGCGTCCTGTCAGCCCTTCACGCTTGATCGTGTCGATGTCCTGTTCGGGCGTCGGGGGCGCGCTCGGATTTGTTGGTTGGCGAGCCTGAGGTTGTGCCTGAGGTTGGGCCTGAGATGGCGCGTGCCCGGCGACGGGTTGCCGTGCCGGAGCCAGTTGCTGCACAGGTTGTCGCGCGGATGCTGGGGAGCCGGGGGCTGCCCCAATGGCGGCACCTAAGGATGTGTTGGGCGCACGGCGTTGCGAAACGGGCGCGTCAGACAGTCCCGTGATACGGGAGTCTGGCAACGCGGCACTGTCAGATGCCCCACCATGTGATCCGGCAACGGGCGCAGCCCGGCGGATGCGGAATTTTTTAGCCTTGGGTTTCGTAGTCATAGAGCTGCTTCGCCTCTTCCAAGGTGTCAAACATATAAAGTTGCCCGTTCAGCAGCACCGCCGCCGTCTTGGCATATTTCTCAAGCGTTTCAGGATCATGCGACACAATTACCATGGTCGTGGTACGCAGTCTTTCTTGCAGGATGTCACCGGCACGTTTGTTAAATTCAACATCGGTCGAATTTGGCATGCCTTCGTCAACCAGATAGATATCAAAATCAAGCGCTAACATCAGCGCAAAAGTAAACCGCGCCCGCATCCCCGAACTATAGGTGCCGAGCGGTTGCTCAAAGTATTCACCCAAACCGCAGACATATCGGCAGTAGGCCTCAATGTAGTCAGGGTCCAGCCCATAGAGGCGGGCAATGTAGCGGCTGTTTTCCACCGCCGTATGTCGACTGATCACCCCGCCCATAAAACCAAGCGGAAAAGAGATGCGACTGGTGCGCCGAATATCGCCTTCGTCAGGCTTTTCAAGGCCCGCCATCATGTTGATCAACGTGGTCTTGCCCGTGCCATTGGGCGCAAGAATGCCAAGCGACGTGCCTAGTTCCACGCGAAAAGAAACGCGGTCAAGGATCACCTTGCGCTGGGTTCCTGTCCAAAAGGACTTACTCACATTTTTAAACTCGATCATTGATCGCTCCGGCGCTGCTCCTGCCGACCTCCTTATCGGAGTTTCTTTAACGCTCTATTAGGCGCCATTAACCTTACTATGTCGGAAAGGGGGGGGCGCTGACAACTCTCAAGAGGTTAATTCCTGGCCTCAGTTGCAAAAAAACCGGAGCTAAGGCCCCGGTTTTCTCTACAATTTTCGATAAACACCCGTTCGGGCGCTTAGATCTCGTGTTTCTCAACCTTACAGACCTTGCCTGCGATGATCGAAATGATCGCGGCGGCAAAGCTGAACAGGGCCCCCATCTTGGCTGCGTCCTGTACAGGGCCCGCATCAAAGGCAACGGAAGCCACGAAAAGTGACACTGTGAAACCGATGGCAGCCACAAAACCAATGACCACCAGATCAATGATCCGCATGCCTTGCGGGATGCCCAAGCGCAGAGGCACCGCAGCGAACCAGCCAAACAGCAGGATGCCCACAGGTTTCCCGATCAACAGCCCCGCCAGAACCAGCCATGTTGCATCGCCGATAAAGCTGAACTCGACACCGGCATTGAGCAATCCAAAGAAGAAGAGGATGATCTCAACCGGGTGTTTCAGCGCATGCTCCATCACGTTCAACAGATCGGTCAGGTGCTTTTCCGCATCCGAAAAGATACCAAAGGCACGGTCCGCATGCGGGATCGTCGTCACAATCGGCAGCAGGCCAAGCGCAGGGTGCAATCCCGCACGCATAAAGCAATACCAGCTAATGCAGCCCGCAATCAGATAGGGGATAAAGTGCAGCTTGTTACGCACAAAGGTCGAAACCGGACGCCCTTGGCGGCCTTTGTCCAACTTGCGCGGCAGGGAGTTGAAAAGCACATACACGCCAATAGATGCCGCCAAAGAGCCAAGCAACCACACCGGAGCCAACTCGCTGCTGGGGTAGAAAATGGCCAGAATGATCAGGCCCACTGCATCATCGGCAATCGCCAAAAGCAGCAGAAAGCGCACAGCCGGATGACCCGCCCCAAACACGATACGCCCCACAAGATATGAAAATGCGATGTCTGTGGCTGTCGGGATCGCCCAACCATTGGCAACAGCACTATACGTCTCGGAGCCCATCAACGCCGCTAGACCCAGATAAACAGCAATCGGGCCAAACATGCCGCCTGCGGTGGCAAACAGCGGTGTCGCCGCCTTTTTCCCACGCAAAGAGCCGTTTTTCAGAATGACAGCTTCCCAGACTTCCTTGGCCGCGATGGCAAAAAACAGCGCCATCAGCAGATCATTCACCAGATAATGCAGGGTCAGGGTGCGATATTCACCATGGATCTCGCCAATGGGCGCATGATCCCAAATCACGAAATGCACAAAATGACTGTAGCTTTCAGGGCTGATATTCGCCCAGATCAGCGCAACAATCGCCCCGATGATCAGCAACAAAGAATAATTGGTCAGAAAATTCCACACACGATACATCAGCTATCCATCCCGTTGTTTTCGTTTTATGCGAATTACCGGAAAATGATCGGCGGGGCAACGGGGCGCGCATTTAAAAATGCAAGGCCGGGGCAGATCAAACCGCCCCGGCCTATCACGTCGCATTCAACGATTTATCCGGCGTATAGCTGCCAAAGCGTGCCCGCGGTGAGCGCCCCGATCATCGCATAGCCAAGATAGGCGGCGAACACGCGCGGCTTCACCAAGGCCCAGACCGCGATGGCGGCCGGAATGCAGCTGACACCCCCTGCCAACACGAAACTCATGGCGGCCCCGTTTGACATGCCTTGTTGCAATAGGGCGTCCACCAGCGGCACAGCGGCATAACCGTTCAAATAGGCTGGGGCACCGACCAATGCGCCTAGCAGGATGGGCATGAAACCTGCACCACCTAGAAACCCTGCGATCCATTCGGCAGGAATATAGGTGATCATCAGCGCCTCAATCACATAGGCAAGGGCGAGCCATTTCAGCAAAAACAGCGCGTTTTCCATTGTTGCCGCCCAGAAAACCGCCCGCCGCTTTACATCCCCCCAGAACGCCCAAACCGGCTTGCCTGAAAAAGGCTCCTCGACACCGCAGCATCCGCCAACCTGCGGTTTTTCACGCAATGGATTGGTAAACACTGGCGTTTTGGCAAAAACCATCGTGGCAAAGCCCCCAAATAGCCCCAGACCCATCGCCGCAATTGTTTTAGCCAGCGCAAAATCGAACCCAAGCGTGCCTGAGGTGATCAAAAACATCGCCGGATCCATCAAAGGTGACGCCAACCAAAAGGCCATGACAGCCGACAGCGGTGCCCCAAGCGCAAGCAGCGCTGCGATAAACGGTATAACCTCGCAGGAGCAAAACGGCGCGATGCCGCCCAGAATTGCTGCGAAAAAGATCATCCGTGTTTCCCGCCCGATAAAGGCCTTGGCAAGGATGTTCTCCGCTCCCGTCGCCTTAAGATAGCCAATCGCGAGCACCGCAAAGGCAATAAAAGGCGCCGTGCTTAGCAAGGCTGTAAATCCAAAAGAAATCGTCGGCCAAAGCTGTGCCCTGTCTAAAATCGCCAGCCCGACAAGAATGACGATCAAGGCCAGCCACGCATTATCAATGCGTGCAATCAAACTGCGCCAATGCAGATGTTTGCCGGGCCCAGCATGTGGTTCGGAATTCTTATCGGTGTGAGAGTGCGTTGTATCAGCCATGATTATGTTCCTGATCCGGGCAATCGGCACAGCATTCTTTCAGCAAAAACTGTGATAATGCGCGTAATTCGGTAAAGGCGACAGCAGCACAAATGATCGAGCGACCAAATTTCTGCTGCGTGACCAGCCCTGCCTGCGTGAGAATTTTCATGTGATGGGTCAAGGTCGAACCAGTCACGCCAGTCCGGTTGCCAAGCTCGCCAATCGCAAGCCCATCGGTGCCCGCGCGCACCAAAGTGCGCAACACGGCGAGGCGTTGTTCTGATCCCAACGCAGCAAAGGTTGAGGCGGCTACCTCAAGACTTAGATCATGTGTATCTGTATGTTTCATGATTCTAGAAATATAGAAATAAACGAGTCGCGCAAGTTTTATTTCTATATTTTTAGAAATATAGTTACCTGATCGTTCACTGATGCGTCAGAGACGTCCTTCATTTCCGAATGCTGCTTTTGTTTTTGCCCAAACCTTGGCAGGGTCAAACAATGCAATTGTGTGATGATATCCGCGCGTGTCGCCTCTGCGCAGACCGCTTTGCCGCGACCCACACGGGCCATTCACCGCGCCCGGTGGCGTGGTTTTCCCCAAAGGCGCGGATTTTAATTGCGGGGCAGGCCCCCGGTGCGCGCGTGCACGAAAGCGGCAAACCCTTTACTGATCCCTCGGGCGATCGGCTGCGCGAATGGATGGGTGTGGATGATGCGGTTTTTTATGATCGCAGTCAGGTTGCCATTCTCCCCATGGCCTTTTGTTTTCCGGGATATAACGCCAAAGGCTCCGATCTGCCGCCGCCGCCCATATGTGCCAAAACGTGGCGCGCACCCGCGATGGCAGAATTACGCGATGTGCAGGTGACACTATTAGTGGGCGGATATGCGCAGAAATGGCATTTGGGCGGGGCCCAAGGTGTGACCGACCGGGTTTTGGGGTGGCGTGACCACGCGCCGCGCGTCTTTCCCTTGCCTCATCCCTCCTGGCGCAATACGGGATGGCTAAAGAAAAATCCGTGGTTTGAGGCAGATTTGCTGCCCGTACTACGCAATGCTGTGCAGGATGCGATGACATGACACAAACCCCGATTGATATCGCCCATGCTGCCATGCAAGCCAGCCCCGATGATGACTCCGCACGTTTACGATTTTATGAGCGTCTGGCCGATGCTGAATTGTTTCTGCTCCTGAGCGAAGAGGCAAAGGCAGACAAAGTATCACCCGAGGTGTTTGAACTGGCCGAGGCCTCGTTTGTATTGGTGTTTGACACAGAGGAACGTCTGGCGGAATTCGTCGGTAAAACGGCCCCCTATGCGGCCCTGTCCGGTCGGGTGATTGCGCAGATGTTGGCCTCCTCAGATATGGGTCTAGGGGTCAACCTTGAGGTGGCACCCTCCTCAATCTTGATCCCACCAGAGGCCATGGGCTGGCTGGTGGATACATTGGACAATGCGCCCGATGAGGTTGAGGCAAAGCCCGAGATATTTTCATCCCCCGCAGGTCTGCCAGAGGCGTTGATCATGGCGCTGGATCAAAAACTATCAACTGCAGCAGGCTTGGCGCGTTGGGCTTATTTGGTTGGGGTGACATATGACACGGGCGCGCAATCCCATATGCTGGGTTTCGTTGATGCGATCCCCCAAGCGCAGGGCGCACTTGCCAAAGCGGTCAACGAGGCGCTGACATTTTCAGGCATCGAGGCCGGTGCGCTGGATGTCGGATTTTTTGACGCAACAGATTCCGTGGCCGGGCAATTGGCGCGTGTCGGGTTGCGATTTGATTTGCCAGAAGCAGAACAGCCCGCCGAATATATCCATGTGGCACCCGGACGTGATCCAGCAAAGCCGCCGAAATTGAAGTGATTTCCTATCCAAGACACGCGTGTGTGTTGCGTGTCTTGGAGCCTCCGGCGGGGATATTTTTACTCAGAAGAAGCGGGCGGGATGAGGTTAGTATCCCGCGCTGCGATCCACTAGATTGAGCAGGGGCGCGTCGGTTTCGGCGCGTCGGATGTTTTCGGCAATGACCTGCGAGGCGGAACCGGGCCGGGTTTCAGCCGCGATATGCGGCGTGACGGTAACATTTTCATGCGCCCAATAGGGGTGTTCGGCGGGCAGCGGCTCTATACGGAACACATCTAGTGTTGCATGGGCGATGTGACCTGTTTCCAGGGCCGACAGCAGGGCGTCGTCGTCGATCAAGGGGCCGCGGCCCGGGTTGATGATCCGCGCGCCTTTGGGCAATAGCGCCAGAGTGTCTGCATTCAGCGTGTTCTCAGTCGCGGGTGTATCGGGCAGCAGCAGGATCACGATCTCAGCCGTTGAAAGCGCTTGTTTTAGCCCCTCAACCCCATGCAGGCAGGTCAGCCCGTCGATGTCCTTGGCAGAGCGTGACCAACCGGTGACCGGAAAACCCAGTGCTTGCAGACTGTGTGCGCAAGCCTGACCCAGTGCCCCCAAGCCAAGCAACGTCACCGGACGCTCCTGTGCCAGAGGCGGCACAATGGGGGACCAAACACCGTCTTGGCCCAAAATATCACGATCCATTTCAATGTGATAGCGCAGCGCATGGGCCGTGACAAATTCAACCATGCCCTGCGTTAACCCCGGATCAACCATGCGGCACAGCGGGATTTTCAGCGTGGGGTTTCCGGTGATTTGCTCAACCCCGGCCCATAGGTTCAAGACAGCCTTGCAGCGCGTATAAGGTGTGAAATCCTGAAGGTCGGAATTGGGCGCATAGACCACATAATCAACCATATCTGGTGCGTGATCCTGACGCAAATCCACGTCTAACCCTGCCGCCTCAAAGGCGCGCATAAGTGGGGCCCGATAGATATCCCAGCGTTCATAACGGGCGGCAAAAAGGACGTTGATCATGTGGCAAATACTCCGGCCATATCGGCAAAACCTTTGATTTCGATAGGGTTGCCAGCAGGATCACGGAAAAACATCGTCGATTGTTCCCCCGGCTCGCCAGCAAATCGTGTTGTCGGGCGCATGACAAATGTCAGCCCGGATGCGGTTAGCCGATCGGCCAGCACCTGCCACTCGGACTGGGGAAGGATCACGCCCAAATGCGGCATCGGCACCATATGCTCGCCAACTTTGCCAGTGTTTTCAGAGGCAAATGGCACGCCCAGATGCAGCGAAACTTGGTGACCAAAGAAGTTGTAATCGACCCAAGTTTGCGTGCTGCGCCCCTCAACGCACCCCAAAAGATCGCCGTAAAATGCGCGCGCCTCATCCAGATCTGTCACGTGATAGGCTAGGTGAAATATGGTCAATTTTTGCTCCTGTGTTGCGCAAACTTGGCCATAGATTTGACCAAGGTGCAAGGGGGCACAAGGGGAGGCAGATTAACGTGGTCGATGCACATGTGCGCTTTGGACAAGGCCAAAGGCAAGCATCAAGACCAACATCGCAGAGCCACCATAGCTGACCATTGGCAAAGGCACGCCAACCACCGGAGCAAGCCCCATCACCATCGACATATTGACCGCGAAAAACAAAAAGAAAGTCGAGGCCACGCCAAGGATCAAAAGCGACGAAAACCGGTCGCGATTTGAAATGGCAGCGCCGACGCAAAACATCACGATCAACGCGTATAGGCTTAGCAAGGACATGCCACCGACGAAGCCAAATTCCTCGGCCAAGGTCGTAAAGATAAAGTCGGTGTGCTTTTCGGGCAAAAAATTCAGCCGCGATTGCGTGCCTTCCATATATCCGCGCCCTGTCCAGCCGCCCGATCCTAGCGCGATCTTGGATTGGGTGATGTGATAGCCCGCCCCCAAAGGATCGCTGGAGGGGTCAAGGAAGGTGTCGATGCGACGGTATTGATAATCCTTTAACAATTGCCAAGACGCGCCGCGCGATTGAAATACGGCAACGACGATGCCGACAGCGGCGGCGATGATGGCAGCGAAATAACCCCAATGCACTCCTGCCAAAAACATCACCATGGCGCCGCCTGTGATCAATAAGATTGACGTGCCCAAATCCGGTTGGCGCAGCACCAGAAATGTGGGCAACAAGATCAGGAATGCCGGAATGATGATCCACAACGGTCGCGAAGTTTTTGATCCGGGCAGCCAGTCATAATAGGCCGCCAACACCATAACCAAGGTGATTTTCATCAATTCAGAGGGCTGCAATCGCATAAATCCTAGGTCGATCCAGCGTTGCGCGCCCATACCGACGCTGCCCATCACTTCGACCAAAACCAGCAGCACAACTGCAATGCCATATGCCGCAACCGACACACTGCGCCAGAACCATATCGGCACCATGGCGACGGTCAGCATCACTATCAACCCCAGAACAAAGCGTTTCATCTGCGGCTCTGCCCAAGGGGTGAATGACCCACCCGAGACGGAATAGAGCATCAGAAAACCGACGCTGGCTACGGCGATCAACAATAGGATCAACGCCCAGTTCAGGGCCAGGATTTTGCGCAGCCCCGTGGGGACGGTTTTGACCGAATGCTCTAGATAACTCATGCGCGCACTTTCCGGTTGCCGTTACGATCCGGCATCTGGCGGCGAATGCGCTCTTGTTGCGCCTTGATCACTTTGCGATCTTTGGCAGGGTAGGCGCTTAGCGGGGGAAGCTCCCCATACAGGGCCTGCAATGTGATATCGCGCGCAATCGGGGCCGCCGCGGTGGAGCCACCTCCGCCGTGCTCAACGATCACCGAAACGGCGATGCGCGGGTTATCAAAGGGGGCGAAATCCACAAACAACGCATGATCGCGCCGCTCCCACGGCAGGTCTTTGTTGCGGGTGACACCGGCACGACGTTCGGCGGCGGTAATGTTGCGCACTTGGCTGGTGCCGGTTTTGCCTGCCATGCGGTATTCATCGGCCATGATCCGGCTACGATAGGCGGTGCCACGTTTGTTATTGGACACAGCAAACATCGCGCGCCGCACTTGCCTTAGGTGGTTTTCGTTGACATCCAGCGGGGTCACGATGGGATCAGGCACCTCAACCCCGTCGACCGATTTGATCAGACGCGGCGACACATCCGTGCCCGACGCCAATCGCGCCGTCATCACCGCCAGATGCAATGGCGAGGCCAGCACAAACCCTTGTCCGATCGAGGCATTAACCGTATCCCCCGGCACCCAATCGTTTTCGCGGTTCCGGCGCTTCCACTCTTTGGTGGGCGTCAACCCACGGGCCACCGCCGACATCGGCAAATCATGCTTCATCCCCATGCCAAACCGGTTTGCCATGTTGGTGATCTTTTCGATCCCGACCCGCAACGCCAGATCATAGAAATAGACATCACAACTTTCGCGCAACGCCTTTAGCAGGGTCATATGCCCGTGACCTGCGCGTTTCCAACAATGGAACCGACGGTCAGACACCTCTAGATGGCCGGGGCACCAAACCGTCTCCTCAGCCGATACAACCCCATCCTCAAGCGCAGCCAGCGCGGTGATCATTTTAAATGTAGAACCGGGCGGATAAATCCCCTGCACCGATTTATTTGCCAACGGGCGGTACTTGTTTTCGGTCAACGCCGAATAATCCGCCACCGAAATGCCGCGCACAAACAGGTTGGGGTCAAAACTGGGCGCGGAATTGATCGCCAGCAAATCCCCCGTTACGCAATCCATGATCACAGCCGCCGCACTTTCCCCCTCAAGTCGCGCCTGAACATAGGCCTGCAATTGATGATCAACGGTCAGCTGTAAATCGGCCCCTTGCTGGCCCTCGCGGCGATCCAATTCGCGCATCACCCGACCCACCGCGTTCACCTCGACCCGCTTGGCTCCGGCCTTGCCGCGCAAATCCTCTTCGCGTTTCGCCTCTAATCCGACCTTGCCGATCTGAAACCGTGGAATGCGCAGCAATTGGTCCGGGTCTTCAATGCGCGACAGATCATAATCTGACACCGGGCCGACATAGCCCAGTACATGCGCAAAATCAGCATTCATAGGATAACGCCGCGATAACCCCACATCCGGCGTGATACCGGGCAGGGCAGGCGCATTCACCGCAACCCGGCTCATTTCTTCCCACGATACCCGATCCGCAATCGTAATCGGCAAAAACGGAGCAGAGCGTTTCATCTCCGCCATCGCCCGATTTAGCGCGACATCATCCAGCTCGATCAAATTTGATAGCTGGGCAATAACCGTGTCCACATCGCCAGCATCTTCGCGCACAATAGTAATGCGGTAACTGGGCACATTGCGCGCAATCGTCACGCCATTACGGTCAAACATTTCCCCACGCGCAGGCGGGATCAACCGGATGTTAATGCGGTTTTCTTCGGCCAATAGGCGAAATTCCTGCGCCTGATCCACCTGCAAATGCCGCATGCGCAGGCCCAACAAGGCAACAAACCCCAACTGCACACCGCCCAGCAACAGACTGCGGCGGCTGACCTTGGCATGGTTTTCTGCACCCTCAGAGGAACCACGTCTCATGGGCGTCCTCCCAGGGCATTCAAATCCCCCGGTGCCGCCTTGCGCAGCCCCAAAAACGCCCAAGCAAATAGCACAACAAGCGGATAACACAGGATGCTCATGATCATCTGGATCAAGGTAAGGCCAAGCGGCACCTGTTCGATGAAAAATATCGTCATAATCAGACGGTTCCCTAGGGCCAGGGCCACAATCGCTCCGGTCGCACTTAGCCACTCAATCGCAAAGGCCGTGTCGCGTAATAACACCGAACGCCTGCGCATAAATTCACATAGGATCACAGTTAGGGCACTAAATAATCCCGGCGGCCGCATAAACAAGAAATCGCCCAGCAACATCACCCCAGCCAGCAACCACGCAGGCGCGTATTCCGGGCGGCGCAAGGTCCATGCCACACTCATCACCACCAACATATCCGGCCCCGTCCAGCGTCGCGGCGTGGTTTCCAGCGGCAGAATTTGCACATAGATCAACAACAGGCAAAGCCCCAAAAACAGCCCGCGATTCAACAATAGATGGGTCGCCGTACGCTCAGCCATCTGTCGGGTCTGCCGCTTGGGAGGATGAGGCACCAGTATCTTCGCGCGGGGTGATCAACGCGCCCGGCTCTTTGATGATGCCGTGCCCATGATCGCGCAAAACCCGCAGAAACTCCAACCGTTCATAATCAGCGGCCAGACGCACGCGCACGCGGCCTCCCGGATCAATCGCCACCTGACCAATCAGCAATCCACTGGGAAACACGCCGCCATCACCAGAGGAAACAACCCGGTCACCGGGTCTGATCTGATCGGGGTTTTCTAGGAAATCCAGCGGCGGGGCGATGGTATTATCGCCCGAAACCAATGCTGTCTGCCCCGAGGGTTGAATAACCGCCGGTATCCGGCTGGAGGTGTCAGACAGCAATATAACGCGGCTGGTCGTTGCGCCCACGCCAGAAATACGCCCGACCAACCCAATACCGTCCATCGCGGCCCAGCCATCCACAATGCCGTCGCGCGCCCCGATGTTCAGCAATACCGATTGCCGAAAAGGCGAGCCACTGTCCGCCAGCACAACACCCGTGACATAGGTCAGTTTCGGGTCCAGCCGCACATTGTTCAGATCAAGCAGCCGCGCGTTTTCCTGTTCCAGCTGCAAGGCGGCCTCTTTCCAGGCTTTCATGCGTTGCAACTCACGGCGCAGCTCTTGGTTTTGCTCGGCAATGCTTTGATAGCTGCGAAAATCTCGGATTAGGTTGATTGTGCCTGTGACCGGCGACATCACCCAATCAAAATTGGGCACGGTGCTGTCAATCACACTGGCGCGAAACCGTTCTACCCGCGGGCTGTCGATGCGCCAGACCAGAAAGAGGGCGACCAAACATAACACCAGCACACTCAGCAGTAACCGCTTAAGCGGGCCTGTGTAGTCCTCGGGTGGTGTCCTGTCGCGGGCCAAAGCGCCTCCGGGTCAGGGGTGAACTAACGACGCATGGCGGCGCCAAGATTGATTTCACATTGGATCAGCGCGAAAAACACTTCCGCGCCCGATCCCAAATAGGGTCAACTATCGTAGTCGATCGCGTGACGCAGTTGCTTTTCAAACTCCAGCGCCTTGCCGGTGCCCAAAGCAACGCAATTCAGGCATTCATCTGCAATAGAAACCGCCAACCCGGTCTGCTCGCGCAGCGCCAGATCAAGATCGCCCAACAACGCGCCGCCACCGGTCAGCATCACACCGCGATCCACGATGTCTGCGGCCAGATCGGGCGGAGTCGCCTCAAGCGCGGTCATCACGGCCTCGCAGATTTGCTGAACAGGTTCGGCCAGCGCCTCGGCAATTTGCGCCTGAGAGATTTCGGTTTCTTTTGGTACGCCATTCAACAGGTCACGCCCGCGAATTTGCATAGAGGCCCCACGCCCATCATCCGGCATACGCGCCGTGCCGATAGAGGTTTTGATACGCTCTGCCGTGGCTTCGCCGACCAACAGATTTTGCTGACGACGCAAATAGTTGATGATTGCCTCGTCCATCCGGTCGCCACCCACACGCACAGAGCGCGCATAGACAATGTCACCCAATGACAAAACAGCAACCTCGGTGGTGCCGCCGCCGATATCCACAACCATATTACCCGTCGGATCAGTGATGGGCATGCCCGCCCCGATGGCGGCTGCAATAGGTTCTGCAATCAGTCCGGCACGACGCGCCCCAGCCGACAAAACCGACTGACGGATCGCGCGTTTTTCAACTGGCGTAGCCCCATGAGGCACGCAGACAATGATCTTGGGCTTGGAAAAGGTCGACCGTTTGTGCACCTTGCGGATGAAATGTTTGATCATTTCCTCGGCAGTGTCAAAATCGGCAATCACCCCGTCACGCATCGGGCGGATCGCCTCGATTGAACCGGGTGTACGGCCTAGCATCAGCTTGGCGTCTTCGCCAACAGCAAGAACACGTTTGACGCCATCCTTGATGTGATAGGCCACAACCGAAGGTTCGGACAACACAACGCCCTTACCTTTGACGTAAACCAATGTGTTAGCTGTGCCCAAATCAATCGCCATGTCCGAAGAGAACAAGCCGCCTAGATTTCCAAAAATTGACATAGGTGCCTGACCCCGGAAGATATTTGATTGGCCCGCGACTCGATATGAGGCAGGCAAAATCCTTATATGGAGGGAATGGGGTTTGGGGAAGTCCCTAGCGTTGAAAATCAGCACTATTCCGCCGGCTTTTAAGCATGGCCTTGTCGGGCTGGTGACGTTAATAGGCTCTATGCTTTCATATCAACACATATACCACGCCGGAAACCTTGCTGACGTGCAAAAACACGCGCTGCTCTGTGAGATGATTTCCTATATGACGCAAAAGGCTAAGCCTTTGACATATCTTGAAACCCATGCGGGGCGCGGGCTGTATCATCTGGATGCTGCCGAAGCGGTGAAAACCGGCGAAGCCGCAGCAGGGATCAGCATTGCCGAGGCCCTGTTTGATGCCGATCATCCCTATGTGCGCGCGCTGCAATCGGTGCGCACATTGCATGGGCCATCTGCCTATGGCGGCTCGCCCTTGTTGGCGGCCTCATTACTGCGCCCCACTGACACCATGCATCTGGCAGAATTGCACCCGCAAGAAGGCGACGCATTAGAAGACGCGATGGCGATGTTCCCTGTCAAAATCCATCACCAAGACGGATTTGAAATGGCGCAAACCGTCTGCCCGCCAGAGCCGCGCCGGGGCATGGTTCTGATTGACCCGAGTTATGAGATTAAGACCGACTACGAGTTTGTGCCGAGGTTCTTCACCACGCTTAACCGCAAGTGGAATGTTGGGGTGATTGCCCTGTGGTATCCGATTCTGACCGACGCGCGCCACGTGCCGATGCTGGAGGCACTTGAGGAGTTGGACCTGCCCAAGGTGCTGCGTCATGAGGTGGCATTCCCGCCAGCGCGCGAGGGGCATCGCATGATTGGATCAGGCATGTTTATTGTCAACGCCCCGTATGGTGCACATGCCGAGGCTGCGCGGTTGGATCGGTTGTTTCGCCAGTTGCAAGCCTGAATCCACGTTTTTTGGGTGTCAAATTGAGCGCCTGCGGCGCGCTTGATTTGCCCGATTTTTCCTTTGGAAAACATCGCGCGGTGCCTCCGGCGGGGATATTTTTGCCCAAGAGAAGCAGGGGAGAAGGACCGCCCAAATGCACAGGGCGGCCCTTGTTTTGTGTTTAGGACACGTCTTTGTAGGAAATTTCCTTGGCGTCGGCACCATCACCCACCTTGCCGCGCCGCACGATCAGGCGGTTAAGCGCGTGGATATAGGCTTTTGCCGAGGCGACAACTGTGTCGGTATCGGCTGATTGGCCTGTAGCGATATTTCCGTTTTCCTCAAGGCGTACTGAAACCGTGGCTTGGGCGTCGGTGCCTTCGGTGACAGCGTTCACCTGATACAATTGCAGGCGTGCGTCATTGGGATGCAGCGCGCGCACGGCGTTAAAGCTGGCGTCAACCGGACCATCACCATGCGCAATGGCGGTTTTTTCTGTGCCGTCGATGTTCATCACCATTGTTGCCTCAGCAGGGCCACCTGTGCCGCAGGCCACGCGCAAGGTCACCAGTTTGAGGTGATCGCTTTCTGTACCTTCGCCGATATGCATCAGGGCGATGATATCGTCGTCAAACACCTCTTTTTTGCGATCTGCGAGGTCTTTGAAGCGCACAAATACGTCTTTGAGTTGGTTGTCGCCCACCTCAAAGCCAAGGTTGCTAAGTTTATCACGCAAAGCGGCCCGGCCAGAGTGTTTGCCCAAAGGTAAGGAGGTGCCAGACAGGCCGACATCCTGTGGGCGCATGATTTCAAAGGTTTCCTTATTTTTGAGCATGCCATCCTGATGGATGCCGCTTTCGTGGGCAAAGGCGTTCTTGCCGACAATGGCCTTGTTGAATTGCACAGCGAACCCTGACACGGTGGCGACGCGGCGCGAGATGGCCATCAATTTGGTGGTGTCGATGCCTGTGGCCCAGGGCATGATATCATTGCGTACTTTCAGCGCCATCACGACCTCTTCGAGGGCGGTGTTGCCCGCGCGTTCACCTAGACCGTTGATGGTGCATTCGATCTGGCGCGCGCCGCCTGCCACGGCTGCCAAAGAGTTGGCGGTCGCCATGCCAAGGTCGTTGTGGCAATGGGTGGCAAAGATCACCTCATCCGCGCCGGGCACGGTTTCGATCAGGCGTTTGATCAGGTCGGCGGATTCAGCAGGGGCAGTATAGCCCACGGTGTCGGGGATGTTGATGGTGCTCGCGCCCGCCTTGATCGCGATTTCAACGACGCGGCACAGGTAATCCCATTCGGTGCGCGTGGCATCCATGGGGGACCACTGCACATTTTCACAAAGATTGCGCGCATAGCTGACCGTGTCGTGGATTTTCACGGCCATTTCATCCATCGTCAGGTTGGGAATGGCGCGGTGCAATTCCGATGTGCCGATAAAGGTGTGAATGCGGTTCAACTCGGCTGGCTTCACGGCCTCCCAACAGCGATCAATATCGGTGAAGCTCGCACGCGCAAGGCCGCAAATGCGGGAATTCTTGGCGCGTTCGGCAATCTCGTGCACGGCGCGGAAATCCCCTTCAGAGGCGATGGGAAAACCGGCCTCGATGATATCAACACCCATATCGTCCAGCATTTCGGCGATTTCGACCTTTTCGTCGTGGGTCATTGTGGCGCCGGGGCTTTGCTCGCCATCACGCAGGGTGGTGTCAAAAATGACGACTTTATCTTGATCGGGTTTGGTTTGGTTTGGATTGGTCATGTCACAGGTTCCGGTCTAAATATGGTCTTTGGCGGCGGCGGAGATGCCACTATCGCCAGTATTTGGTTCGCCGCTGGGTTCGATCAGCAGCACTTTGGCTTCATGTTCTGCGCGGGGGCGATGGACAATTCCCTGCTTGATAACACACAGCTCTCCAACACCAAGAGTGACACTCGGCCCCTCTTCCTGATCCAGAATAACCTCCCCCTCTAGTACGAGGAAAAAATCATCGGTGGTGTCATGCTTATGAAACGGGAATTCACCTTGGAATTTAACAACCATAACGTCGTTGTCATTATACGTGCTGACGACTTTGGGATCCCAATGGGTGTCAAACAGCGCCAGCTTTTCGGCCAGATTTATCTTTTTCATGATCTTGGTATTCCTGAGAGTTGTGTGAACCGGCGCGCTGCATTCTCCTCTGAGCGCGTGCACCGTTCGGGCACGCTCAGAGGCGAACTAGAAGTAGGAGCTCAGATGCTAAAAGAGCAACGCCGCGACCCACAGCACCACGATCCTGTGACGGGCACAGGCGACGGGTGGCAATATGGGCGTTCTTCAACATAGGGGAACTATACAGACCAAACTCTGAATGAAAACCCTCATATTGGTGATTTTATTTCAGGGCGGATTTACCCCCCTGAAACAGACTCTGCGCCAGACCTCATTCAGACCAATACCGAATGCAGCCCGACAGCACGCCCGATTTTACGAAGCGATGAATTTATTATAGGTCGCTTCTTCCATGTAATCATCCATCTGACCTTCGTCTGATGCCTGAATCTTGAAAAACCACGCTTCCCCCATAGGATCGTCATTCACCCGATTAGGCGTGTCGATCAAGGCATCATTTACCTCGGTGATCACCCCATCAATCGGCGCAAGAATATCGCTGGCTGCCTTGACGGATTCGATCACGCAAATCTCTTCATCCTTGGTGACAGTATCGCCGACACTGGGCAATTCGATGAAAACAACATCGCCCAATTGCTCTGCTGCATGGCTGGTAATGCCGATAACCACGGCGTCATCCTCAACGCGCAGCCACTCATGCTCTTCTGTGAATTTCATCGCTCTCTCCTGTTTGGGTTAGACAGTAACCGATCCTGCCAACCTGGCCATCTTTTCGCCCTTGCCAGCCATCTTTACGCATTTGAATGCCCCACCGAAAGAGCAAAAACACACCCCTAACGCCCCGACATCCGGCGCATTCCCGTTGACACGATCGCCCCGTTCCGCAACCTGACCCCATGAGCAAACCATATTTCTTTGGCTACGGCAGCCTCGTTAACCGCGCGACCCATATTTACACCGCGGCCCATCCGGCGCGCCTTCAGGGCTGGCGACGCGTCTGGCGTCACACTGCGCGTTTTTCCCAACCGATCCTCACAGTAGAGCCTTGTGCAGGCTCACTCATTGAGGGGTTGATTGCCCATGTGCCCGGCGGGGATTGGGCCGCCCTTGATCAACGCGAAATCGCCTATGATCGTGTGCCCGTGACCAAAGATGTTCACCATCAATTGGCGGATGCTGCCCAACGTACCGTGCAAACCCCCGCCCAAACAACAGTCGACATCGCCACCTACTATGTGCCCGAGACAAAACACCCAGCCCCCGCAGCACCTTTGCCCATCCTGCTCAGCTATCTTGATGTGGTGGTGCAGGGATATTTGCGCGAATTTGACGAGGCGGGCGTTGCAGCATTTTTTGACACGACCCATGGTTGGCACGCCCCTGTGCGCAATGACCGCGCGGCTCCGATTTATCCGCGCCACCAAAGTCTAAGCAGCGCAGAACAAGACCTCGTAGATCATCATTTGCACAGGGTAGGGGGCAAATACGTCGATTAAATAATGCGTTCGCAGCAGGTGGGCCAGTCGACAGGCTTATGACCTCGGGGCCTAAAAGCAGGCGCATTAACCGTGATTCGCGCTGTAAATTGCCGAAATGTACATTTCAGAGGCCGAAAGTATCGTTTCGTCACTTTCGGCATTCATGAAGGCGGCGTGCGTTGTGCTAACGCTTTGGCGGAGGCACTACATCTGGGGGGAATGTCGCGCGATTTTGGGTGGTTTCGCGGCGAAACCCGGCCAAAAAACCCCGTAAACTCTGCAAAACCTCTGGTTAATGCTGCGAACGGGTCGGTTTTCGCCCGGTTGGGCACTTAACTGTCGGGCGTCAGGAATTTCGTAAACATCGCCTCTAGGTAGCATCCCGCACCATCAAAAACGCCCTTTTCACCATCCATCAGCACACGCACCTGTGCGTCAAAATCCGCATAGTGCTGTGTTGTGGCCCAGATTGAGAAGATCAGGTGACGCGGATCAGATTGCGCCAGTTTTCCCGCGTCCATCCATCCTTGAATAAGCTTTGTTTTCTTGACGAATAGGGGTTTTAGGCTGCGTTCCATATGGGGGGCCATACGGGGCGCGCCTTGCAGCACCTCATTGGCAAACAGGCGACTTTCCAACGGGAATTCGCGGCTCATCTCCAGTTTGCGTCTGATATAGCCGCAAATCTCGTTTAGGGGGTCGCCCTCTGGATCCATTTGTTCCAGCGGGTCCAGCCAGCTTTCCATGAGTTGATTAAGCAGCGTGAGGTGAATTTCCTCTTTGCCATCAAAGTAGTAGAGTATGTTTGGTTTGGACAGTCCAGCGGCCTCGGCGATCTGATCCAATGTGGTTCCACGATAGCCAAACATCGAAAACACTTCCAAGGCGGCATCCAGAATAATTTTCCGATTCCGCAGTTGGATGCGACTTAATTTTTTTGCCGGCCCGTCACCATCCATCGTCGTGTTTCCCCCGGCTTTACTGGTCCACAACAATATAACACTGTTGCTTTATGTCAAAGCCCCAATCCCTTTGAGGAAAACTTGTTTCACAGTTGATTTGGCTTCTTCCCATTGCGCATCAGACAGGGGTTGGCCGCCGTTCAGGGTTTCTATTTGGTGGCCAAAGTCCGCGTAATGCTGCGTGGTTGCCCATAACATATACAGCAGGTGGTCAGGATTGACCGCATCCATGCGCCCCTCTGAAATCCAGCGCCGAATGATGGTTGCGCGGCCTGCGGTCCATTCCAATAAGGTGGTTTCTAGATAGTCTTGGATCACTGGCGCGCGGTGCATGACCTCTGTCGCCCATACCTTTGAGCCGGAAGGAAAGCGGCGGCTGATTTCCATTTTTGCATCGATATAGGCACCGATTCCCTCAGCTGGCCCTTCGGCTTGGTCAAAGGTGTCAGCCGCCTGTAACCATATCTGAAAGATGCTTTGCACAACCTGACGGTATAGTGCTTCCTTGGTTGGGAAATAATAATGTAAGTTTGCTTTCGGTAGCCCGGCGACATCCGCTATGAGTTGCATCGTTGCACCGCCAAATCCCGCTTCTGAAAAGACTTTTTCCGCCGCGGACAGGATCAATGCCTCACTCTCCAAGCGCCGATCCTTCTTACTATTTGACCGTGGTTTTGCTGTCATTTTCGGTTCATCCCAAGAAACTTCTTGACCGGTTGGTCAGGTTGTGGTGCTCTCATGTTGACCATACGGTCAGGATGAGATCGAAGCAAGTCACCCGTGCGCAACGGGGCTTTGACCAAGTATAACAACAAGGGAGCGCGCCAATGGCTGCACCAGGTGAGAACCTGAAAATCAACGCTGACCGTCTATGGGACAGCCTGATGGACATGGCCAAAATTGGCCCCGGTGTGGCTGGAGGTAATAACCGCCAGACATTAACAGATGCTGACGGCGAAGGTCGGGCGTTGTTTCAGTCTTGGTGCGAAGCAGTAGGCTGCACTATGGGGTTGGACACGATGGGCAATATGTTCGCCCATTATCCCGGAACAGATCCAGAGGCGTTGCCAGTGTATGTCGGCTCGCACCTAGATACACAGCCTACTGGCGGTAAATATGACGGCGTTCTTGGGGTCCTTGCCGGGCTTGAATTGCTGCGCACGATGAATGATCTGGGCATCCGCACCAAACACCCCATCGTCGTGACCAATTGGACAAATGAGGAGGGCACCCGCTTTGCCCCCGCGATGTTGTCCTCTGGGGTCTTTGCAGGTGTTCACTCCGAGGATTGGGCCTATGAGCGCGAGGATTCTGAGGGCAAAACCTTTGGTGACGAACTGGCGCGCATCGGGTGGCGTGGCGATGAAAAAGTCGGCGCGCGTAAGATGCATGCGTTTTTTGAGCTGCATATCGAACAAGGCCCCATTCTGGAAATTGAGGGCAAGGATATTGGGGTTGTGACCCATGGTCAGGGCCTTAGTTGGACACAGATCACAGTTACGGGCACCGATAGCCACACCGGATCAACACCGATGCCCATGCGTAAAAACGCAGGTTTGGGCATGGCGCGTATTCTTGAAAAAGTGGATGAAATCGCATGGTCTCATGCGCCACATGCGGTTGGGGCGGCAGGGCATATTGATGTCTACCCGAACTCTCGCAATGTAATTCCGGGACAAGTGGTGTTTACGGTTGATTTCCGGTCGCCTGATTTGTCGGTCATCCAAGACATGGTCGCACGGCTGAAGGTCGAAAGCCAAAAGATTGCTGACGACATGGGGCTGACTGTCGCATTTGAACGGGTCGGGGGCTTTGATCCCGTTACGTTTGACGAAGGGTGTGTGACAGCGGTGCGTAACGCCGCCGAACGGCTGGGTTATTCGCATCAAGATATCATATCGGGTGCGGGCCATGATGCCTGCTGGATCAATCAGGTCGCGCCGACGGCCATGGTAATGTGCCCTTGTGTGGGCGGTCTGAGCCATAATGAGGCGGAAGAAATTTCCAAAGATTGGGCCGCTGCGGGCACGGATGTGTTGTTGCACGCCGTATTGGAGACCGCGCAAATTGTAGAATAAATTGGGGGGGCAGCCCCCCAACCCCCGGGATATTTTTGGCCAAAAGAAGCCGGACCCGGCAGTTTAGGGAGAGACACTATGACCAAAGTCATCAAAGGCGGCACGGTGTGCACCGCCGATCGCACGTGGAAAGCGGACGTCCTAATTGAGGGCGAGATCATTAAGCAGATCGGCGAAGACCTAAGGGGCGATGAATACATTGATGCCGAGGGTGCCTATGTGATCCCCGGCGGGATTGACCCCCATACGCATCTTGAGATGCCTTTCATGGGCACAACAGCAGCGGAAACATTTGAATCGGGCACTTGGGCTGCGGCTGCGGGCGGGACGACCATGGTCGTTGATTTCTGTTTGCCGGGCGAAGACGGCTCCATCAAAAATGCGATTAACGAATGGCACCGTAAATCCGCGCCGCAGATATGTTCTGACGTTGGCTATCACATGGCGATCACTGGTTGGAACGAGCAGGTCTTTGAGGAGATGAAGGACGCTGTCGATATGGGCGTCAATTCGTTCAAGCATTTCATGGCCTACAAGGGTGCCTTGATGATTGAGGACGACGAGATGTTCGCCTCTTTCAAGCGCTGCAAAGAGCTGGGTGCCTTGCCAATGGTGCACGCGGAAAACGGTGATCTGGTTGCCGATATGCAGCAGCAAATGCTGGAGCAGGGCATCACCGGACCCGAGGGGCACGCCTATAGCCGCCCGCCAGAATTTGAAGGGGAGGCTGCCAACCGCGCGATCACGATTGCCGATGCGGCGGGGGTGCCGTTGTACATCGTGCACGTGAGCTGTGAGCAATCCCATGAGGCGATCCGCCGTGCGCGCCAAAAGGGCATGCGTGTCTATGGCGAGCCGCTGATCCAGTTTCTGACGCTTGATGAGGGGGAATATTTCAAGGGCGACTGGATGCATTCCGCCCGCCGCGTCATGAGCCCACCGTTCCGTAACAAGGAACATCAGCAAAGCCTGTGGGCTGGGTTGCAATCGGGGTCATTGCAGGTTGTTGCGACGGATCACGCAGCCTTTAGCAGTAAACAGAAATTGATGGGTAAGGATAACTTTTGTCTGATCCCGAATGGGTCAAACGGATTGGAAGAACGCCTCGCCGTGCTGTGGACTGAAGGGGTGGAAACCGGTCGCTTGACGCCAAATGAATTTGTCGCAGCTACCTCTACCAATGTTGCAAAAATCCTGAATATCTACCCTAAGAAGGGCGCGATTGTCGAAGGCGCGGATGCCGACATCGTGGTATGGGATCCGAAAATTTCCAAAACCATCAGCCAAGCCAATCACCACTCTGTACTGGATTATAACGTCTTTGAGGGGTTTGAGGTCAGGGCGCAGAGCCGGTTCACCCTAAGTCGCGGTGATGTGATTTGGGCGTGGGGGCAAAATAGCCAACCGCAACCGGGCAGGGGGCGCTTTGTCCCACGTCCTGCCTTTCCTAGTGCCAATGTGGCCCTGTCAAAATGGAAAGAGTTGACCGCGCCCAAGCAGATCAAGCGCGATCCGATGAATATTCCGGCAGGAATTTAACCCAATTTCTTGGATAACGTCCCAAGACCTATAGCCAGCCATGTTCAGGCCAGCGGAGCAAAGACTGTGACAAATGAAACCGTAATCAGCGCAAAAAACCTGTCGCTGACATTCCAAACGAACGATGGCCCTGTGCACGCCCTTAAGGATGTCGATCTAGACATCAACAAAGGGGATTTTGTCAGTTTTATCGGCCCGTCTGGCTGTGGGAAAACCACCCTTTTGCGCTGCATGGCGGATCTGGAGAACCCAACGGCCGGTGAGATACTGGTTAATGGTGTAACCGCAAGCGAAGCGCGCAAGGCGCGGGCTTATGGTTATGTTTTTCAGGCGGCCGGCCTATATCCTTGGCGCACAATTGGCGGCAATATCCGGCTGCCGCTTGAAATTATGGATTTTGATCGTGCAGAGCAGGATGATCGCGTTAAACGTGTACTTGATCTGGTTGATCTGAACGGGTTTGAGAACAAATTCCCATGGCAGTTGTCCGGCGGCATGCAACAGCGCGCCTCCATTGCACGGGCATTGGCGTTTGATGCGGATATCCTGCTGATGGATGAACCATTTGGTGCCCTAGATGAGATTGTACGAGATCACCTGAACGAGCAATTGCTGAAGCTATGGGACCGCACCAATAAAACCATCGGTTTTGTGACCCATTCGATCCCCGAGGCCGTGTATCTATCGACCAAAATTGTGGTGATGAGCCCGCGCCCGGGACGCATCACTGACATTATCGAAAGCACATTGCCGCGCGAGCGCCCACTTGATATCCGCGACAGCCCAGAATTCATTGAGATCGCGCACCGCGTACGCGACGGGCTGCGAGCTGGTCATGGGGATGACATCTGATGGGACGTTTCTGGTACAAGGTCGGACCAGTCCTCACGGTTGTGATCGCGATTTTTGTGATGTGGTACGCGGGGTCGGTTGCCCTGAATTCCGCATGGGCCCACGACAAAGCAAAACGCGCAGGGGCTACACTGACGACATCTGAGTTGATCGCTGACACGATGAGCCAGAAAAAACCCAAGCTACCTGCACCGCATCAGGTGGGGCAGGAATTGTGGAAAACCACTGGCGCGATGGTCGCCAAGGGCAAGGGTTTTTCCAAACGATCACTGTTTTATCATAGCTGGATCACGCTTAGCTCTACGATGCTGGGCTTTGTGATGGGGACGGCGCTGGGCATCGCTTTGGCAGTTGGCATTGTGTATAATCGCACGATGGATCGCAGCGTGATGCCATGGGTGATTGCCAGTCAAACCATTCCGATCCTTGCGATTGCGCCGATGATCATCGTTGTGTTGAATGCGATCGGCATTTCGGGGCTGCTGCCAAAGGCGGTGATATCGATGTATCTGTCATTTTTCCCTGTTGTTGTTGGCATGGTCAAAGGGTTGCGTAGCCCCGACCACATGCAATTGGACCAAATGAAAACTTGGAGTGCGAGCAGCTCGCAACAGTTTTGGAAGCTGCGATTGCCTTCTTCGATGCCCTATTTCTTTACCTCGATGAAGATCGCGGTGGCGGCCTCATTGGTTGGGGCCATTGTCGGAGAATTGCCAACAGGTGCAGTGGCCGGTCTGGGCGCGCGTCTGTTAGGCGGTAGCTATTACGGTCAGACCATCCAGATTTGGAGTGCGCTGATCATGGCCGCAGGTTTAGCGGCGTGCCTTGTTGGGTTGATCGGGTTGACGCAGCGACTGGTGCTGAAGCGGATGGGGATGTCGACATGAGTTGGATCGTATTGGGCATCGTGGTCTGGGCGCTGGGCTGGCTGACAAATGTCTGGTTGTCACGCAAACCAGCGACTCGGTTCACACGTCTTGTGGTACCTGTAATCTTTGGCCTGACACTTGCCGTTATCTGGGAGTGTCTAGTGCGCGGATTTGATGTCAAAGCGGTGCTTTTGCCACCGCCTTCTATGATCGCCGTGCGCTTTGCCACATCGCTCAGCATTCTGTGGCAGGATTTCGTGCAAACCGTGATCAAGGGAGCCTTAACGGGATACATCATGGGCTGTGGCGCGGCCTTTTTGATCGCGGTTATCGTTGACCGTTTTCCGTTTTTGCAACGCGGGCTGCTGCCTGTCGGCAATTTCGTGGCGGCGCTGCCGATTATCGGCATGGCTCCGATTTTGGTGATGTGGTTCGGATTTGACTGGCAATCCAAAGCGGCGGTTGTCGTGGTGATGGTGTTTTTCCCAATGCTGGTGAATACCGTTCAAGGATTTCAGGCGACAGATGCCATGCAACGTGATCTCATGCGCACCTATGCTGCGGGGTACTGGAAAACGCTGCTTAAATTAAGGCTGCCTGCGGCGATGCCCTTTATCTTTAATGGGCTGAAAATCGCGACCACATTGGCGCTAATCGGGTCGATTGTGGCAGAGTTCTTTGGATCCCCAATCAAAGGAATGGGGTTTCGCATTTCGACCGAGGTTGGGCGTCTTTCGCTTGATATGGTCTGGGCAGAAATTGTGGTTGCGGCTATCGCCGGGTCGGCATTCTATGGCGGGGTAGCACTGTTGGAAAAAGCAGTGACCTTTTGGCATCCGTCTCAACGCGGATGAAAAGTAATAAAAACAGAACGTTCAACAAGGAGAGAAAAATGAAAACCCTCATCAAGACATTAAGTGCAGCAGCATTAGGTGTTGCGGCGTCTGTCGCACATGCTGCGGACGATGTGACATTGCAATTGAAATGGGTCACGCAGGCCCAATTCGCTGGCTATTATGTTGCGCAAGACAAAGGCTTTTATAACGATGAAGACCTGAACGTAACAATCAAGCCGGGCGGCCCGGATATCGCGCCTGCACAGGTAATTGCTGGCGGTGGTGCTGATGTTGTGTTGGATTGGATGCCTTCCGCTCTTGCGTCGCGCGAAAAAGGTTTGGAGCTCGTCAACATTGCACAGCCATTCAAATCTTCGGGCATGATGCTGACCTGCCGCAAAGATGCGGGTGTTTCTTCACCTGCTGATTTTGCCGGAAAAACACTTGGCGTTTGGTTCTTTGGGAATGAGTATCCGTTCCTAAGCTGGATGAACAAACTGGGTCTGTCGACTGATGGGTCCGATGGCGGCGTTACCGTTCTAAAACAAGGCTTTAACGTAGATCCTATCCTACAGGGTCAGGCCGCTTGTGTGTCTACAATGACATATAATGAGTATTGGCAGATCATTGATGCGGGTCTGACACCGGATGATTTGATCGTGTTCAAATACGAGGATCAGGGCGTCGCAACGTTGGAAGACGGCATGTATGTTCTGGAAGAAAACCTGGCAGACCCAGCGTTTGAAGACAAAATGGTGCGTTTCGTACGCGCATCAATGAAGGGTTGGAAATGGGCCGAAGCAAACCCAGAAGCAGCCGCAATGATCGTACTGGATAACGACGCGTCGGGTGCCCAAACAGAAGAGCACCAAATTCGCATGATGCGCGAAGTTGCCAAGCTAACAGCCGGTAGCAATGGCGCGTTGGATCCAGCAGATTTTGACCGCACAGTTGGTAGCCTGATGTCAGGTGGTTCTGATCCTGTGATCACTGCCGTGCCAGTGGGCGCATGGACACATGCGATCACCGACAAAGCGCTTAACTGAGCTAAGTAAAAAAATCTAAGAGGCGGGCCGGATGATTTCCGGCCCGTTTTTTATGGGGGATCGGGCGCGATGATGTTAGCTGCGAAGCCGCGTCCACAAATAGCCTGGCAGGCGGCTGATTACACTAATGGCGATTTGGGGATACTCTACCTCTCCCGCCAGCAAGCGCATATACTGCAAGCGCACGGTACTTGATTTACGAAAGGTGGAGACAAAGGTTTGCTCCCATCTTGGCGAAAAAATGATCCGCCTCAGGTTGCGGGCGATGCGTAGGTTTAGGTGCATGCTGCGCAATTCTCGGCGGTATAGATTCAGGGCTGCGTGGGGAGTGGATTTTGCAATGGCATCCATGGCGGATTGAGCTGCGAGTTGGCCTGATTTCATGGCAAAGGCGATGCCCTCTCCGGTGATGGGATCGACCAACCCGGCGGCATCACCCGACAACAGAATATTTGCGCGACCCGGATGGGTTTTGAAATCTCCGAACGGCAAAAAGTGACCTTTCACGCGGGGCTGTTGGTCGTCCACCCCGAGGCTGTCCATGTAACTACCTAAATGGGATTTCATATCAGGGTTAGGTGCCAGCATACCGCCGACACCGACAGTGGTAGAACGGTGCTTGGGAAATGACCAACCATAGCCCCAGCGCACTGCGGAGAAATCGATGCGTAGGGGGGTAAGTGGTTGGTTGTCTTCATCAAATGGAACCTCGACTTCTAATCCGAAACCGATGGTGGCCTTGTCATAGGCCTGCCCGAACAGGTGTCGCGCGACGCCGCTATTGACGCCATCAGCACCGATTATGACCTGTGCGAATAGACGTTGCCCGCTGCTCAGAGTGACGCCATCGGCGTGGATTTCGCTGATAGATTGCCCACTGAAATCCTGCGCGCCGTGGTGCAATGCGAGGGCATGCATTTTGGCATCAAGATCAATGCGCATTGTGAGATGAAGAGGGGGAATACCGTGCAAGGTGGCGACTTCGGCCTTGTCATGCCAGAAGGAAATAGCGTTTTGCGTCAGGTAGTTATCGTAAACGATGTCTTCGCCGAAAATTTCGTTGTAATAGCTGCGGCTACGCTCGGTAAAAAGCCCGCCACAGAGTTTACTTCGTGGGAAAACCGCCTTGTCGATCAGCGCAACAGATGCCCCGTGCCGCACAGCCCAAGCGGCGGCAGCACTACCGGCGGGGCCTGCCCCGATGACGATGATATCAAACTGTTGCATGGCACCCAAATCCGTTTGGGGCGTTTTACCAGATCAGAGAAATTGCGCCAGTGGGATCACGGATTGCCTTTGCGGGTCAGGCTTGTGGCGATGCCTTGAAATAGGGTGGTAACAATCGCAGCGAGGGCGGATGAGACGCCTAACCAACCGAAATACCAGAGTTTTCCGGCGAGAGCATCTTCGGCATATGAGGCTGCGAATTGTGTTTTTCCGTAGAATGCAAGGCCGTATGCCAGCGCGAGCAGGGCTGTGAATGTGAGCAAGCGCCCCAAGGGCGGTACCGGGGTGAAGCTGGCCACCAGAGCGAGGATAAGGCCGATCGGGGTGCCGATCAGAACGGTTTTTACCGACCACCATGGATGGGCACCAAAGGCCTTGGGCAGGTCGAAATAGGCCACCAATGCCATGACACAGGCGGCGAGAATGAGGGGGGCGATGTGTTTCATAAGATCCTCCGGTTTGAGACAGAGGTAACGGGGGGAATGGGATTGGGAAAGGGGGCTCACGCAAGGGTGACTGGGCGTGCATTATCTGTATGTGCGTACGTTGTGTTAATGGGGGCATTTTAGGGGGTTTAGCGGGGTGTTGGGGGGAAATGCGGCGCGTGGGGTCACAAGATGTGGTGGATTGTCGAGGCGCATTCGGCAACGTGCGCAGTGTTCATTTTTGGCGAAAGTGACGAACTGCCAATTTCGAGGTCTGAAATGTACATTTCGCCGAGTTTGGACGGGAATCATGGTTAACGCGGGGAGGAAAAGTCAAGTATTTGACGTGAGGTCATCGGTTTTGGCATGAAAATGACGTGTATCGGATGCCTGATAACTGTTGGAAAACTGCGTGTCCCTAACTTCCAATATTCAGACGGAATGCGAGGCAAAATCAAAGCTTGTCGTCGCGGTAATTTTCTAGAAGAAGTTCAAATTATTGTATTGGTAAACGTGTGGGCTATGGTGGTCAGAAATAGAGTTTTCCTTTCGATTGATACGCACTAGCAATGGCCGCCGCTTTTGGAAGGGCGCATTGAGTGCACTGGTAAACCACAGCTCAGGGATCTAAAATTTATGCAATATTTACTCTTCTCACTCATCCTGCTTATCCCACTGGCGCTTTTCATGGTTCACATGCGCATTGTCTATATCGTTGTCTGGAGGGGCGAAGAATATACTTGGTCAAAGAAATCAGCAGTTTTCTCGGCCCTTGCGGCTGCAGGAATGTTGTTTTTCTTACTGCTTGTTTTTGTGGGAGATGATCTCTTGGCCAATTTTCAAGAAATGGCCCCATTGGCTAAGTACGGAGACATCGTTGGTGGTACTTTGAAAAGCACCACCAACGTCAATGGTTGGGACTGATAGTCGTACAGTCTGTTACCTATCTAACGAACTTCTTATGTTTGATCCGCTTGGGTTCCATGGCGGCGGTGCCTAGGCGGCGCTTTTTGTCTTCTTCGTAGTCTTCAAAGTTGCCCTCAAACCATTCGACATGCGCGTCGCCCTCAAATGCGAGGATGTGGGTGCAAATCCGGTCGAGGAAAAAGCGGTCGTGGGAGATGACCACGGCGCAACCGGCGAAGTCAACGAGGGCGTCCTCAAGCGCACGGAGGGTTTCGACGTCAAGGTCATTGGTTGGCTCATCGAGGAGCAGCACGTTGCCGCCCTCTTTTAGCAGGCGGGCCATGTGCACGCGGTTGCGTTCACCACCTGAGAGCAGGGAGAGTTTTTTCTGTTGATCGCCGCCCTTGAAGTTGAACGAGGAGCAATAGGCGCGGGAATTGACCTGCGCGTCACCCAGCTCGATGATTTCTGCACCGCCGGAAATCGCCTCCCACACGGTTTCGCCATCGGCGAGATCATCGCGGGACTGATCAACATAGGAGAGTTTCACGGTGTCGCCGTATTCAACGGAGCCTGAATCGGGGGCCTCTTGTCCGGTGAGCACCTTGAACAGCGTGGATTTACCCGCGCCGTTGGGGCCGATCACGCCGACAATTCCGCCCGGAGGCAGGGAGAAGTCGAGGTTTTCGACCAGCAGTTTGTCCCCCATATGTTTGGAGAGACCTTCGACGTCGATCACCTTGGAGCCAAGACGCGGGCCGTTGGGAATGACGATCTGGGCGCGGGTGATTTTCTCACGCTCTGATTGGCCAGCGAGTTCGTTATAGGCGTTGATCCGGGCTTTTTGTTTGGCCTGACGGGCCTTTTGACCTTGGCGCATCCATTCGAGTTCACGCTCCAGCGTGTTCTGCTTGGATTTGTCTTCGCGGGATTCTTGGGAGAGGCGTTTGGCCTTTTGTTCGAGCCAAGCGGAGTAGTTGCCCTCATATGGCATGCCGCGGCCACGGTCGAGTTCGAGGATCCAGCTGGTGATATCGTCGAGGAAATAACGGTCGTGGGTGACGATCAGGATGGTGCCCTTGTAGTCGATGAGGTGTTGCTGCAGCCAAGCGATGGTTTCCGCGTCCAAGTGGTTGGTCGGCTCATCGAGAAGCAGCATATCTGGCGCTTCGAGCAGGAGTTTGCACAGGGCAACGCGGCGGGCCTCACCACCGGACAGATCGGCGACGTTGGCGTCATCGGCGGGGCAGCGCAGGGCCTCCATCGAGACGTCGATCTGGCTGTCGAGATCCCAGAGGTTTTCGGCGTCGATCTGATCCTGCAAAGCGGCCATTTCATCGGCGGTTTCGTCGGAATAGTTCATCGCAAGATCGTTGTAGCGCGTCAGGATGTCCATTTTGGCGGCAACACCCAGCATGACGTTTTCACGCACGGTTAGGGTTTCGTCGAGTTTGGGTTCCTGCGGGAGATAGCCCACTTTGGCGCCCTCAGCGGACCATGCCTCGCCCGTGTAGTCGGTATCGAGGCCGGCCATGATCTTCATCAGGGTGGATTTACCAGAGCCGTTGACGCCGACGACACCGATTTTTACGCCGGGGAGGAAGGAGAGGTGGATGTTCTCAAAGCATTTTTTGCCACCGGGGTAGGACTTGGAGACGCCCTGCATGTGATAGACGTATTGATAGGCTGCCATTTGGGTGCTCCTTAAGAGGAATTTCGTGTTGTTGGGTGTGATAGCGGATGGGGGGAGGGGGGGCAATCCATCCTGCATAGGAACCAATGGTTGAATTCGGCGTTTTACTCCAGAAGTTCCAATATTTTTTCGGTGGCTGAAGGAGAGTCGATAATGACATTCTCTGCACGTAGGCGGGCGGCGAGGCGTTTGTTTACCGTTTGGCTGGTTGTGACACCGACCTTGCGTCCCAGATTTGCGCCTGCTTGCATCAGTAAGGGGGTTTTCTGGATGAGAGCTTTACCACTGTCGGTGCGGTAAAAGTCTGCAATGTCAGCGAGTTCTTGATCTGAGAACATGTTGCGGTAGATCACACCTGTTTGTGCTTGCATCCCAGTCGTGAATTCTTCGATCCATTCATCAATGAAAATGTCAAAGAATGCATCTGGATCGCTGATACGGAGGTCATTTTTCCGCATTTCGTTTTCGATGGCGGAGACGAGCAACTCACGTTGCGCCATTACAGCGCCTTCGAATATGTTGCGCGTAAGAGTTTGTTTAACAATATAGTCAATGTCGGTTTTGGGATCAGCCAATGCGGGAAATGCGAGAGATAATGTAATAGCTGTGGAGAGAAAAACTTCATTGGTGGAATTCCTTTGGATTAAATTGTCGTTGAAAATGACAATGCAGGAATATTTGTAAAGAGCTAGGCGGTTGTTGTCTGGATGGGGTTCGCACATTACACAGGCTAAATGAGTGCAGTGAGCAAGTATCAAAAATTGACAATTGGCCTGCTTGGGGGATCGTTTGATCCGCCGCATGCGGGGCATGCGCATATCACGCGTGAGGCGCTCAAACGCTTTGGGTTGGATCGGGTTTGGTGGCTGGTGAGCCCGGGCAATCCGCTGAAAGAGCAGGGGCCTGCGTCTATGGCGCGGCGGATGCAGGCGGCGCGGGATGTGATGGATCATCCGCGTGTGGATATCAGTGATTTTGAGGCCCTCGCTGGCACACGCTATACGGCCCAAACGGTTATGAGGTTACAGCAGGCCTATCCCGGGGTACGGTTTGTCTGGCTGATGGGGGCGGATAATCTGGCGCAGTTTCATCTGTGGAAAGACTGGCGTGAGATCATGACGCGGGTGCCTGTCGGTATTCTGGCGCGGCCCGGTGACAGGATTGCGGCGCGCACGGCTCCGGCTGCGTTAATATACCGGCATGCGCGATTGCGTGCGTCGCAAAGTCAATTATTGGCCCGCTCGGATGCGCCTGCGTGGTGTTTTGTGAACGTGCCGATGAAGGATATCAGCTCAAGTGACATTCGGGCCTTGGGTGGCTGGACGTCTGGATCGGCGGGCGGCGTGGCGGATGGTGAGCAGGGCGGAGCATAGCCCGGCACCAGTAATCAGCGCGAGGCCCAGCCATGTCAGGGCATCGGGCAGGTTGGCAAACACCAGCCAGCCCAGCGTGGTCGCGGCAATCAGTTGAAAATATACATAAGGCGCGAGGGCGTTTGCGGGGGCGCGGCCATAGGCCACTTGGAGTAAGAAATTCCCAAGGGTCGAGCAGGCGGCACTGATCAGGATCAGCAGGGACAGGTTGAGGTCGAGAGCAGGCATTTGCGGCACGGCAACCGGCGCCAGCAGCAGGGTTGGGATCAGCAATTGCGTGACCATCAGCGTTCGAGCGCTGGCAACATGGGCGAGCCATTTGGAGGCGGTCAGGTAGGAGCCGTAAAACAGCCCTGCAAGCACGGCAAAACCAAGGTTAGGCGTGACGCCAAAGCCCGGGCGCACCACAATCAGCACCCCGATGAAACCGAGCAGGAGCATGGCAAATCGCGCAGGCGTGACGGGCTCGCGTAGCAAGAGGGCCGAGAGCACGAAGCTGAACACCGGACCGATAAAGAAGGCGGCAAAGACATTGGCGATGGGTTCGGTTCTGAGGGCAAATTGCAGCGACGTGATACCGCCCATCAAAAACAAGGCGCGCAGCCAGATGCGCCAATCGCGCAGCAAACCGATGCTTTCGCGAGAGAAAAACGGGATGACCAGCAGCACGCCGATGGCAAAGCGGGACCATGCGACAAACAAGGGGTGCACGCCGAATGTGTCGCTAAGCAGTTTGCCTGCGGTATCGCCTGAGGGGATCAGGGACATTGCCAAAAACATGATCGCTAGAGTTTTCCACATGTCTTGGCGCTAGCAGGTTGGTCGCGGGGTGCAAAGTGGCAATGTGCGCTTGTGCCTGCCAATTACGCAGGGTTAAAGTTGGGCCATGATTAAAGATATTTCACGGCGGTTATTTTTACGCGGCTCGGCGGCGACGGTTGTCGGGGCGGGGTTTGGGGCGGCGGCGTTTGCGGCGGCACCTGAGAGTTCTTTGCGACCAAGGGTGCGGCCTGCGGGGTTGGGGCAGGTTCTTGATCCGGGTCCGGGGCCATTGGTGGAGGCCGGCGGTGTCAGTGGGGATGTGAGTTTTGTCGTTGCGGATGTGCGCAGTGGCAAGGTGTTGGAAAGCCACAATGGGGGCGAGGCCCTGCCGCCAGCGAGTGTGACCAAGGTTGTTACAGCATTATATGCGCTAGAAACACTGGGGGCCGAGCATCGGTTTAGCACCAGGGTGGTCGCAGTTGGATCGGTCACGAATGGGGTTTTGGATGGGGATTTGGTGCTGCTTGGCGGGGGTGATCCGACGCTGAACACCGATGGTTTGGCGACAATTGCCGCGCGGTTAAAGGAGGCCGGTCTGCGCGAGGTGCGGGGGCAGTTTCTGGTCTATGGCGGTGCGTTGCCCCAGATTGACGAAATTGATCCGCAGCAGGCAGCACATGTCGGGTATAATCCCGCGGTCTCTGGGATCAGCCTGAATTACAATCGGGTGCATTTTGAATGGAAACCGGGTGGCAAGGGGTACACCGTGACGATGGATGCCCGCAGCGAGCGATACCGCCCTGAGGTTCGGGTTGCCGCGATGAAGGTGGTTGATCGCTCAACCCCAGTTTATACCTATGCCGATAAGGCGGGTAGGGATCAATGGACGGTGGCGCGCGGGGCGCTGGGCAAGGGTGGCTCTAGGTGGTTACCGGTGCGCAAGCCCGAGATTTACGTGGGCGAGGTGTTTCAGACCTTGGCGCGGGCAAATGGGATCGCATTGAAGGCCCCAAAGGCGGTGATGACGCGCCCGGTGGGGACTGTTTTGGTGACGCATCACAGTGAGAAATTGCCCGAGATCATTCGGGGCATGCTGAAATACTCGACCAATTTGACCGCAGAAATGATTGGATTGGCCGCATCGGTGAAACGGGGCGGCACGGCAAGATCACTGTCAGGGTCCGCCCGCATGATGAGCGAGTGGGCAGGTGCCGAATTGGGCATGCGCGATCTGAAACTGGTGGATCATTCGGGGCTGGGCGATGCATCACGCATGCGGGTCGACGAATTGGTATCGGTTTTAGTGCAGGCGCAGCGACGGAATGTTTTGCAGCCAATGATGAAGAAATACGGGTTACGGCACGAAAACGGGGCCCCAAATCGTGCGCACCCGATCAAGGTACAGGCCAAGACCGGAACATTGGATTTTGTCAGCGCCTTGGCGGGATATGTGGTTACGCCAAACGGCAGGCATCTGGCCTTTGCCTATCTAAGTGCGGATGGCGGCGTGCGGCGCAAAACGCGGCGTAGTGATGGCGGGCGTCCCAAGGGCGCGCGTAGCTGGAACAGGAAATCCCGGCGGTTGCAGCAAAAACTGATTGAGCGGTGGGGCGAGGTTTACGGCAGCTAAGGCAATTTGGGGCATGGCCACGTTACGGGTTTCGCCGCGAAACCTGCAAAACCTGTGCGACAGGTGGTGATGATGCACTGCGTTTCACCCCATCCCTGTGCTGGAAGGTGTGCCGGACATAAGGTGAAACGTCTTTATCTGCTGTGATCAGATTGTCATGTGGCGGGCGCGCGCGCCGCGTTCGATGGCGGAGGCGTGCAGACGGTCTAGGGTCAGCTCATAGCGCATCTCTTCGAGGAGGCGCAGTTCACCCTCAAGGATCTGACCATCGGCGGCGGCAACGTCACAGGCCAAGGCATAGGCCGTTTCAAACAGCGCCTCTGGCAGGTTATCGCGGATCAAGCCAAACAGAGCGGCAAGACCGTCTTCTTGTTCAAAAAGATCAAAGACGGTTTGGCTGACAGTGCTAAGGCGGTCGATGTCATATTCGCCAAACACGGGCAGGTTGTTCACGGCTGATTGAATCTTGATCAGCTCCGCTGTGCGGATGGTGCCATCAGAGGCAGAAATCGCAACCATGATGGCCACGAGGCAATCCTGTGGAGTCAGCGGGTGGGGAATCTCTTCGGTCATGCTCGTGCCTTTCGCAGCAGGGTTGTGCGCAGGATATGAGCGGGGGCGAGGCGGGGCAAGAGACAAGATGCCCCGCATCATAGAGTGGCGGGATTAGGCCTGCGAAATCAGGCCAGTGGGATCAGGCCAGTGGGATCAGGCGACTGCGGCGGTAAAACGGTATTCGATGCCCTGAAAGGAGGCCTCGGAAAAACCATAGGTAAAGCGCAGCCCGTTTTCGCCTGCAACAACGCCGTGTTCTGCGCCGCCGGGAACGTAGATCGCGACGCCCGCGGTGATTTCGTGGGCAACGCCATCGATAGTGACCGTGCCGTTGCCTTCGATGCCGAGGTAGAATTCTGCCGGGTCATGGCGATGGGGCAACAATGTACCATGAGGGCCAAATTCAGCGATGCCCAGAACGAATTCTTTGGGCGTATCCGGCGCGCCGTTAATCAGTGTGCGCCATTTTACAGAGCCAAAGGTCGGGTCGGTCCCACCCTCAAGCGCAACACTCGTGGCGTTCACCGAATAGGCCGTACCCGTGGGGGCATAGGGCATATTATCGGCTGGGCCATGCGCGATCAGATCGTGCGAGATGGTATCTAGGGTGGTCTGTGTTTCCTGAGACGTGAGCATGGCACGTGTCCTGTACTAATGTTGCGTTACAAGAGGTATTAGGAGGGTTTTCTTGCGTGGATCAATAGGCTAAAGATGCGCATGATTATACGCTGAGGTTATAATGTCTGTACGCCTTCCTCCCTTCTCCGGATTGACCGCATTTTATGCAGCAGTACGCCACGGTACACTAACGGGGGCTGCTCAAGACCTGAATGTGTCACAACCTGCTGTGACCCGTAGAATCGCCGCATTGGAGGAAGATTTGGGCTGCAAGTTATTCGATCGCAGCCATAAACCAGCGCAGATGACACAGCAGGGTCGCGAATTGATGCGGGTGCTGCGATCGGGCTTTGGCCAGATTGAAACCGTGGTTGAGCAGCTGCGACAGGGCAGCGCAAAACGGGTGGTGACGGTGACGGGCCCGTCGGGGTTTGTCGGGTTCTGGCTAATTCCGCGGTTGGCGGAGCTTGAGGCTGCATTTCCTGAATTGACGATTCGCATTGTCAGCCAAGAATATGGCGACCCCGCGCGTCCGGGGGATGTGTCGATCCGGTTTGGTACGCCGCTGGATTCTGGTGATCGGCGCATTCTGGGCGAGGATGTGTATCCGGTCGCGAGCCCGCTGTATCTGGAGCGGCGCGGGGCGGTTGCGGACCGGACTGATTTTTCGCGGGTTACACTGCTGACAATGCAGGCGGCGCGCCAGCATTGGCATGATTGGCCTAGTTGGTTTTCCGGGGCGGATGAAATCATGCCCAAAGAGGCGCGTCTGCTGGATTTCAATTCCTATGCGATGATCGTGAATGCCGCATTGGCAGCGCAGGGGGTTTGTCTGTGTTGGGCTGGATTGTTGGATAGTTTCGTGTCGACGGGGGCGTTGGTGCGGTTGGGGGATAAGCACGCAATTTCGACGCGCGGGTATTTCGTTTCGATGCATGATGGGTTGGCTGCGCGCCACGAAGCGCAGGAAATATTCCAATGGATCGTGGATGCGGCCGAATTTTCGGATTGAATCCGATCAAATCCTGTCAAATCATTGACCAGCCCGCATTCGCACCATAGGAAACGGCGGTTATCGTGCGTAGGGCACGGTGGCTATCTGTTGGAGAGAAACATGTCTGAACTGCGCGAAGCTGCACTTGTATCTAAAGCCTGGCCCTTTGAAGAAGCGCGCCGGTTGCTGAAACGGTATGACAAGCAGCCGCCTGAAAAGGGATATGTTCTGTTTGAGACAGGGTATGGTCCGTCAGGCCTGCCGCATATCGGGACATTCGGCGAGGTTGCGCGCACGTCGATGGTCAAGCGTGCCTTTGAGGTGATCAGCGAGATCCCGACCAAACTGGCGTGTTTTTCCGATGATCTGGATGGCATGCGCAAGGTGCCCAGCAATGTGCCCGATGCTGCCAGCCTAGAGCCGCATTTACAGATGCCATTGACCAGCGTGCCTGATCCGTTTGGCACGCACGAAAGCTTTGGCCATCATAACAACGCCATGCTGCGCCGGTTTCTGGATACGTTTGATTTCGAGTATGAGTTTTACTCGGCAACGGAATTTTACGGGTCGGGGCAGTTTGATGAGATTCTGCTGCGCGCGGTCGAGAAATACGATGAAATCATGGAGGTGATGCTGAAATCCCTGCGGGAAGAGCGGCGTCAGACCTATTCGATATTCCTGCCGATGCACCCTGTCACGGGTCGCGTGATGTATGTGCCGATGAAAGAGGTGAATGCCGCAGATGGCACGATCACCTTTGACGATGAGGACGGCAAGGAATGGACGCTTCCGGTCACTGGGGGCAACGTGAAATTGCAGTGGAAACCTGACTTTGGGGCACGTTGGGCCGCCTTGGAGGTGGATTTTGAAATGTACGGCAAGGACCACAGCACGAATACGCCGATTTATGACAAGATCTGCCGTATTCTGGGGTGGCGTGCGCCCGAGCATTTCACCTATGAGCTGTTTCTGGATGAAAGCGGTCAGAAGATTTCCAAAACTTCGGGTAATGGGGTGTCGATTGATCAGTGGCTGACCTATGCGAGCGCGCAATCGCTGTCGTATTTTATGTATCAAAAACCCAAAACCGCAAAGCGGATGCATTTTGATGTGATCCCCAAAGCGGTCGATGAGTATCACCAACAGCTGCGCGCCTATCACACCCAAGACATCAAGGCGCAGTTGAACAACCCGGTTTGGCATATCCATGGGGGAGACGTTCCTGAAAGTAATTTGGTGGTGCCGTTTGCGATGCTGCTGAATTTGGCCTCGGTCGCGGGGGCGGAGGAAAAAGAGCAGCTTTGGGGCTTTATCCAGCGGTATGCGCCTGAAACGAGTGCCGAAACGCACCCTGATATGGATGATGCCGCAGCCTTTGCTGTGCGGTATTTCAATGACTTTGTGAAGCCGGCCAAAACCTACCGCGCGGCAACCGATCTGGAGCGTGAGGCGCTGGAAGAGTTGCGCGACAAGCTGAAGGTTTGGGATGGCGGATTGGATGCGGATGCGTTGCAATCGCTGGTATTTTCAGTAGGCCGCGAGCGGTTTGACCCGATGAAAGGCTGGTTCAAGGCCTTGTATGAGGTGCTGTTGGGGGCTTCTCAAGGGCCACGTTTTGGCGGGTTCATTGCGCTGTTTGGCGTGGATGAAACGATTGCCTTGATTGATGCGGGGCTGAACGGCGACTTGCTGTAACGCTATCCGGTTTGGATGACACAAATTGCACGCGTCCTGAAAGGGGCGCGTTGCAGATAGGGGCGGAATCCGATGTTACGGAGATTTACGCGTCCTGTTCCGATTGGCGTTGCATAGGGAACCGCAATGTAAGTTCTTGGTCGTGCGGACGGCAGTCTTTCTTCAGAACATCAGTCGTCTAATTGATGGTCGAATGGCGG